>CAZCCX010000093.1:0-8174 GCA_964497115.1 uncultured Desulfobacteraceae bacterium | reverse complement strand
AAGTTCCCAACTGGTCGGGTCCTTCTAATGTAGCCCAAGAAACAACAGGGCCTGTCCCGCGGAGGCATAGCTCTTAATCTCGGCCCCTCCTCCTGCGAGAATCAAGGCTTCGCGTACGGGTTTCATGACGTAGTATGAGGTGAGGATGAGGAATACATTCAAAAAAAACAGGATGGCGGATGTCCCTTCACCTTCCTTGACTTCAGTAAAGAGATTCAGGAATCTTTCGAGGCTATTCTTTGGGTGGGTTGTCGTCATGAAGAGTTTTTCATTCTCAAATAGGTGCAACCAGCTCGCACACGTAGGTATCCCGCTTCAGAGAAGCGGGAAGAACAGCGGAGAGGGGAGGTGTAACCTCATATTATTACGTACTCATTAACCGGATAAACCTTTTTATCGTGGCACCAAATCGTAAGGAAGCCTCGCGTAAACGCCCTTCGGATCATTCAAGCGGGCGATTTGCTTCTTCAGGTTCTCCAAACCTCTGAAGCCCTCCCCTAGGGAAGATTGAGGCGTGATTCCCAGCCTCTTCAGAATCCCCTCAGCAAACCCCCTCTTTTTCTGGTACTGAACGAGACTGTAATCCTTTCCAAGCCCTGCCCTCCCGGCAGCAGCATCAACGGCATCATAGAGTCCACCCAACCGATCCACCAACCCAAGTCTATGAGCCTCCACACCAGACCAAACTCTTCCCTGCGCGATTCCCTCGAGAACCTCTCGATCCAGTTTTCTTCCTTCGCAGACCTTGGTCAAGAACTCATTGTAGATGAAGTCCACCAGCCTCTGAATCACGGCCAACTCCTCTTCTGTCTTGCTCCTGAAGATGGATGTCATATCCGCTTTTTCAGCGGTTCGCACCACATCCACACTGATCCCGACGTCATTCAACAGTCTTCTCACATTGGGCAGCATCCCCCAGACGCCGATAGAGCCTGTGATGGTATTGGGCCACGCAAGAATCTCGTCCGCGTATGCAGATATCCAGTAGCCCCCGGACGCGGCCACAGTTCCCATTGAAACCACAAGGGGTTTTTGTTGCTTGAGGAGTCGTGTCTCTCTTTGGATCACATCGGAGGCGGTTGCACTCCCCCCGGGGCTGTTCACACGCAGAACCACGGCCTTGACATTCTCGTTATTTCTGGCTTTGCGCAGCAACTTGGCCAGAGTGTCGCTCCCCACCTCATTTTCATTCGGTCCTTCAACAATCTCACCTTCGGCGTATATAACAGCAATTTGGTTCTTTGATCCATGCTTCTCAGGTGTCATTGCCTTCTGGTAAGTAGCGACTGAGATCACATCTTTAAGTTCCTCCCCAGGCTTGGATCCAGTCAACTCCTTCAATTCACTGAGAACATCGTCAAAATAGACCGACTTGTCCAGAAGGCCTTCCGTCACTCCGGTCTCGGCCTTGAAGTATCCGTCGTCTGACATCAGGACATGCAGCTTTTTCAAATCTACATTCCTCGATGATGCAATGGCTTCTAGATAGACATCACTAATATCGTTCAAGTATTTTTCAATCTGTTCACGATTTTCTTCACTCATTCGGTTTTGGATATAGGGCTCCACCGCGGATTTATACTTGCCCACACGAGTCACCTGAACATCAATTCCATATTTGTCAAATGCATTCTTGAAGAACATGATTTGAGTGGCCAAGCCATTGAATTCGAATGTCCCAAATGGATTCATATAGAGGCGATCGGCCAGGGAGGCAACAAAGTAATTGGCCTCATTATAGACGCTCTCAAAGGCGATAATCGGTTTTCCTGATTCCTGGAATTTCGCCAAAGACTCCCTCACCTCTTTCAAGGCCGCCCAACCTGAATGGTACCCGGCATTTGGGACTTGCCCTGTCAAGTAGATGCCCACAATACGGTCATCATTTGAAGCGGATTCTATGGAATCCAATACGGTCCGAAGAGTAATGGCCTCCTCTATATTATCGCCTAATGCCCCTTCCTGCACCACATCCTGGAGAGATCTGCTGGTGGGTTTGTCGGAAATGGGTATGGAGAGATCCAGGGCTAACAGCGCTTTTTCAGGCATCTGGGGGCCCTTTTCAAACAACATGAGGACGCCAACCAAGAAGACAACAGAACAGACCATCAGAAAAGAAAAAACAAACAGCCCAAGAACCGTTGCAAAAAGATGCATAAAAAATGACTTCATTCTTACTCCTTTCTTGGTCAAAATTGACGGGGATACATCCGATAAGGCTATCGCTTTTGTGTACACAAGTGTAGGAGGAAACAAGGGGATGTGTCAAGTGGAAAAAGTTTTTAATAATATATGGTTATGGCATTTTCCTCACAGGCCTTTCAGGAAAAGATGAAGGAACGAATTGCAAAACATGAGATTGTCCGGTAGATTATCCGTATGGATGCGAGCACAAGGTTCTAGGGATCGCATTCGATTTTTGAAATTGTCATCAGGGCGTTTCCGACTATTCATTTGAAACCCTGAGAAGATGGAAGCTGCTATGCATCACAAACATCTGACTGTTTTCTTTCTTTTGTTGTTCACGCTATTAGGAAGCACCGCTTGCAGTACGACAAGCCATTCCGGACTCTTAGTTGCAGAAAATGGCCCTCATAGTAAGAGGCTCACCTTTCAGCAGGCCTACCTCCCCCGCCAGGGCAGTCCTAGACTCATACGAGAGTTGCCCGAAGTCGAAACCTGGCTTGATGACACACACTTTCTGGTCAAGGAAGAGAAAGGATTTGGACCAAAAGTCCAGGTTAGATTGTTAAAGGTCGATACCTCCTCAGGGGCAAAGAGCCCTTTTCTCGATTACTCAGCCCATGACGAGAACATGCCCGAGGGCCTGAAGCTGGAGGACTTCGCCGATTGTTCCGAGAATTATTCACAGTTTGTCCTGAAACATAAAGAGAATTTCTACCTATATGATGTTGAGACAAGAGATCTGAAATCCATCGGCGATAATGCGTCGAAGGCAAAGAACATCACTCTCTCTCCCGACGCAAAGAAGATCGCGTTCACGCGGGACCACAACCTGTTCATCATCGATATAAAAAGCGGACTGGAACAACAACTCACTCAAGACGGATCAGAGACCGTGTATAACGGCTATGCGTCCTGGGTCTACTTCGAGGAAATTCTTGGCCGCGATTCCAAGTACAAGGCTTTTTGGTGGGCACCGGACAATGAGATGATCGCCTTTCTCCGGTTCGATGATGAGAGAGTCCCTGAATTTCCCATCTTCAACGCCGAAGGCACCCACGGTAAGCTCGAAATGACGCATTATCCCAAACCGGGAGATCCGAATCCCAAAGTCAGGTTAGGGATTGCACATGTGGACTCAGGGAGTATTGTATGGGTCGACACGGATCCGAAAGCCGATCATTACCTTGCCTGGTCCTCCTGGACGCCGGATTCAAGAAACCTCCTGTTCCAGTGGATGAATCGAAGACAGAATAACATCAAACTCTATTTGGCCGACCCGGCCACTGGCAAGAAGCTCGAGATATACGATGAGAAACAGACTGCCTGGGTGGAATTTTTCAAAGACATTCACATCTTCAAGGACGGCAGCGGATTTCTGCTCAACTCTGACGTCAATGGATGGCCTCATCTCTATTATTACGATATGGAAGGTAACCTGAACAAACGCCTGACCAACGGAGATTGGTCAGTCCGAAACATTAAGCAGGTCGATGAGAAGAACGGGAAGGTCTATTTTGAAGGGACCAGAGACGAAAAGACCGAAAAGCATCTCTACCGGGTTGATCTGGATGCCAAAAAGATCATACGCCTGACTGAGAATCCGGGGTACCACAACTGTGAAGTCTCACCGGAAGGAACCTCTTTCGTCGATACCTACAGCAGTATCCATCATCCCGGCAAACGGGACATCAGGAATACTAAGGGCGTATTACTGCACGCTCACGATGACGCTAAACTCCCCATATTCGACGATTACGCCTTGGGGAAAGTCGAACTGTTCACCATTCCTTCCGGAGACGGATACGACCTCCCTGCCATATGGACCCTGCCTCCCAATTTTGACAAGTCCATAAAATACCCGGCGATCTTTGCCATCTATGGCGGGCCAAGCGCGGCAACCGTTAGAAATCGTTTCGGAAGGCTGGACAAGCATTTTCTCGCTCAACACGGCATTATCATTATTACCGTGGATCATCGAGGCTCCGGCCACTTCGGGAAAACGGGCACGGCGCTGATGCACCGCAACCTGGGCAAATGGGAAATGCAAGACCTGATCACCGCAGTCAAGTGGCTTAGAAAAAAGCCCTTTATCGATCCTGATCGTATCGGGATCACGGGATCAAGTTACGGTGGCTATGCCACCTGTATGGCCTTAACTTATGGGGCCGACTATTTTACACACGGCATCGCAAGCTCCTCGGTCACGGATTGGACACTTTACGATACCATCTACACGGAGCGGTATATGGACACCCCGACAGAGAATCCTGAAGGATATGAGTTCGGGTCTGTCTTGACACACGCCAAAGGACTTAAAGGAAAATTGCTCATCACCCACGGCACTACGGATGACAATGTGCACATGCAGAACACCATGCAGCTCATCTCCAAACTGGAGAACATGTACAAGGACTTCGACCTGATGATTTACCCCGGCCAGCGCCACACCATTTCCCCCCCAAAACGAAATTATCTCAGCCGAGAAAGCGTCAGATTCTGGTTCCGCCATTTCTTAGACAAAGAACTGGATGTCTACGAGCAGAAGGAGGAAGGATGAAAACCCTTCTTCCGGCCAAATGGAAAAAGACATTTGATGAGATTGTTGAAAGGTTTCATTGGAACCACAACCCTTGTGCAATAAAAATGACAGGGGTTTCTTAAGAGAAAATATAGAAGCGAGTTATTAAAGAAGGAGGAAATTATGGGAGAAAAACAGGAGACTTGGGTATGTGCACACTGTGGTCATAGTGCCGATGGGAAGTTTTCCGGGGATATTTGCCCCAAGTGTAATCTAACCTATTGGAAATGCAGGGAATGCGGCTATCTTCTTACAGCCGGCACACCGCCCAGCGAATGCCCGCAATGCAAAGAGAAGTGTGAATTCTACAATGTCACATGCTACACGCCCGAGTGCGGCGGGCCAGGGAATATAGATCCCAGGCTGTAGTGGAACGGGGAAAACCATGGCTCAGGAAGATCTCATTCTAAAATGCACAAAATGTGGCGCAAAGAATCGGGTTTCAAAGGCGCGATTGGGGGATAGGCCCAAATGTGGCAAGTGCAAAAACCCGTTGAACGTGCCAGGAGCGAAATCCTCCCCCGTTGATGTGAAGGATCAGACATTCAACCATGAAGTCCTTTCCCATCACGGACCGGTTTTGGTGGATTGCTGGGCCCCCTGGTGTGGTCCTTGTCGCATGGTTGCCCCGGTACTTGATCAACTGGCATCTGAATATGCCGGCCGGTTAAAAATTGCGAAACTCAACACGGATGAGAATCCGGTCACAGCCTCACAATATGGGATACGGAGTATCCCCACTATGCTCCTCTTTAAGAACGGGCAACTGACGGGCCAAATAGTGGGGGCTCAACCCAAACAGGAAATAGAGAGGCAGATCCAGCCGCTTCTGTGAATCAATGTTCTTGACGTAGGGGCAACGGAAAGAATACTTCTTCTTCCCATTGAAGGAAGTCATCCTGAAAGGAGAGGATTAGAGTTCTTCAGGCGCAAAAGAAACAACATCGTCTATCTTTGTCGCATCGGCAAATATCATGGCAAGCCTGTCCACACCAAGGGCAATGCCCGCTGAAGAAGGCATATCAGAGAGAGATTCAAGGAATCTCTTAGGAAAGGGATAGACGTTTTTTCCGAGTCGCTCCCGTTCGCGCCGATCCGTCTCAAACCTGGCCTTCTGCTCCCCGGCATCTGTCAACTCTGAAAAAGCATTGGCCAACTCCAGCCCCCCCATATAGACCTCAAATCTCTCGGCAAAATCCGGGTCCTCTTCTTTGAGTTTAGCCAAGGCAGCAAAGCTCGCCGGATAATCGTAGAGAAAAACGGGTTTGGATATACCCAGGTGTGGCTCAATCTCTTCCACCATTATCTCGTCGAAGCAGTCCTTTTTCAGAGCCTTCTCCATAGACATTGAGCCGTAATGGTTAAAGGCCTCCTCGACTGAGATCCTTTCCCATGGTCCTTCCAGGTTGATATGGCGTTGCTGGTACAGGATGCGTTGCCCAAAACCAAGATCACGGGAAACAGAGAGGACCATCTCCTCACACTCATCCATAAGGGCCATGTAATCAAATTCCGCGCGATACCACTCAAGAAGAGTGAACTCGGAGAGATGTTTCTTGCCCCTTTCTCCCTCTCGAAAACACTTGCATATCTGGAATATTTTAGGGTAACCGGCGGACAGCAATCGTTTCATGCACAACTCTGGTGAAGTGTGTAAGAACACATGACCGACTTTGACGGCATCGATGTGGACTTCCGGGGCCGGAGCGGGGATAAGGTGGGGTGTTTCAATCTCCAGATAGCCGTGATCAACAAAAAAATCGCGTATGGCATGAATAAGCCTGGCGCGCAGCCGGAGATTCTCACTCTTGGCTGCCAGTCTCTCCTGGTCCCCTTTGCCGGGGCTATTCTTTGACCCGGGTAACATACTCCCCGGTCCGTGTGTCAACGGTTATCTTCGTGCCTTCCTCGATAAAGGGCGGAACCCGCAAAACATAACCCGTCTCCAGGGTAATCGGTTTGCTATCGCCCGAGACAGAGTCCCCTTTGGCCCAAGGATCAGCCTGGGCCACTGTGAGGTTCACAAAATTGGGCAAAGTAATTCCTATGGGCATATCTCCAAAAAGCAGGATATCCACTTCTAGGCCGTCAATAAGATAGTTCTTGGCATCTCCCACTTGTTCAGATGAAAGCATGGGCTGCTCGTAGTTTTCCACATCCATGAAACAGTACTCGTTATCCTGGTTGTAGAGATACTGCATTTTGCGTTCCCGAAGATCGGCTTTTTCAAAAGTGTCGACAGAGCGGTAGGTCCGATCAACGATTGCCCCGTTGATCATATTTCTGAGCTTACAACGGTAAAGGGCCTGGCCTTTTCCCGGCTTGGAGAACTGAAAATCGATGATGACATAGGGCTCATTTTCGAGCTGAATCTTGAGACCCTTCTTTAGGTCGCTGGCATTATACATGGGACATTCCTTGCTCAAAAAGTGTGTGACTACTATAAACCTCTTAATACCACGAGAGAATTTATAATGGATTTGGGCAGATGAGTCAAAAGAAAACTGTAATAGAAAGATTGAAACAGCTTCTGAACAGGAATCTTCGGACTGCTCATCTAAATTCATTGAAATATTCCTTTGTTTTCTAATATAACCAGTCGAGAAACCTACTACCCACGCTTCAAAAAAGCGGGCAAACCATCTTGGAGGTCTGGACATGGAACAACTCAAGCAGAAGGCTGGAGAAGAGGCAGCTAAGCGCGTTATAAATGGTCAACGAATCGGTCTTGGTACCGGCTCAACAGTACGGTACTTTCTGGAAGCCCTTGGCCGTCGGTTGACTGAAGGAGGCCTATCCGACATTGTGGGGGTTCCCACCTCGGAGAGGACAGAGACGCTCGCGCGCTCTCTCAACATTGCATTGACCACTTTGGAGGAAACGTCTGTGCTGGACCTTTGTGTGGACGGCGCGGACGAGGTAGATCCTCAACTGAATCTGATTAAGGGTCTTGGCGGCGCCCTTCTACGAGAAAAGATTGTAGCATCGGCCAGCCGATACTTCATTGTAATTGTCGATAAGGCAAAGCTCGTGAAGAAGTTGGGACAAGATTGTCCTGTTCCGGTCGAGGTCCTCCCGTTCGGTTGGAACATTACAGCTAAGCAGATCAAAGCGATCGGCGGCAGACCCGTGCTTCGAATGGAAGACGTCTCCCCATACAAGACAGACCAGGGGAACCACATCTTGGATTGTCACTTCGGAGCGATTGGAAGCCCTCAGGAACTGGGACGACAACTCGATTCATTTCCGGGAGCGCTGGGACACGGACTGTTCCTTGGGTCTGCGGATGAGGTGATTATAGGGACGCCGGATGGAGTTGAAGTGCTTAGACGCTAGTGTTGTATCCCAGAAATGACTTCCATTATCCTGAGCAGATTCTATGACACGTGGGGGGCATGGGGGTCTCTTT
>CAZCCX010000092.1:0-8185 GCA_964497115.1 uncultured Desulfobacteraceae bacterium | reverse complement strand
AAAAACCGGAATAATCCGTAGAACCCGTTTCGACAGCTGCGTTACCGTGTCCATCCCAAATACGTCCTTGAAATACACTCTTTTTTCTTTCGTCATCACGGCGATACATTCTCCTTTGCCACAGATTGTTTTTGTCTGAGAGTCCCTTTTCTTTTTCATATTTGAACGCATCACTCTCCAGGCTCCTTTTTGTGAACTCACCTCCCATCCACAACGAGTCCACAAAAAAAGCCAAGAAAACTCTCTGGATTTCGATCCAGTCGAGCCTTCTTGGCTTATTCTCTTACTTCAAATAGAATCGCTATGCGATTCTATACAACGCGGCTTTCATCCTCCGTCCCGCTTCAGCGGGACTGCGGAGGACGGGTCGGCGCTCTATAGAAAGGTAACTCCTATAGGATCAATTCTCGATACGTCGTTACTTCTCCGTGCGCGACTTCCTGTTGCGCCTTAGTCGAGAGACATAGACGACCAAATGGTATTTGTCAATAGAAATTTTTCACAAGAGCAAATTTGATAGTATTGGACAGAATCAGGTTGCGTAATTTCTGTTTTAATAATCTTATAATGGTCCTCTGCCTCAGGGTGGTTTCAGATCAGGCATCATTATAATCACATCTTCAACCTTTTTAGTTGCTCATCGTGGCCTGACCCCAAATTGAAATTGCTACCGGTCACACCATGAAGTGTTCTTGAAGACACCAAGTGGTGCATTTGCAACTTGAATTCACCTCAGGCCAACTTTACATAGGCTCGACCGCTGATCTAGATCACAGGATTGAAGAGCACAAAAAATTCAGGTGCCCGCTTAGGGCTATGAAGAAAAGCTAAATTACCTTTCTGAGGTCAGCCAGCAAGCCATCTAGATCTAACCCGTATTTTTTGGCTACGTCTTTAAGAGGTTTAAAAAGCATCTGACAGCATATGCAATCGCCAGCCTTTTCATCGTATTTTTTGAAAACCAACTCCGTGTGACGGTAACAGCTTACGACTTCCAGGACCGTCATATCGGCGCAGATGGTGTTGTTGTACTCTTGCTTATCCTTATTCATCATTGCTCTTTTTCTTTGAGGACAATTTCCAATGCCTGAGGTATTTTGGAAATCATTTCAATCACCTGGGTAGCAGGGGTGGGCCTGGTGAGTGACCCGGCGAGCCGATTGACCCTGGACGCCATGATCGCAGCATCTTTTACGGTTATCCCGGAGCCTACGAGAGCAGTCACAATACCCGTAAGCGTATCGCCTGTCCCGCCCATAGCCTCCATAGCATTTTCTCTCGGTTGATCTATAGTTGTTTTTACACCATCCTTGTCTGCGACAAAGTCCCTCTCCCCTTTGACCAGAAGGCAACGTGCCGCATTCTGATGTGAATAGGCCCTTTTAATCAGTTCCGGTACTCGGTTTTCTTCATGAAAAATAAACCCTCTCGTATAGAAAGGATGGGGCGCCTTTTCGTCTGCCAGGAATGCCATTTCCCCCACATCAGGGGTGAAGAGGTCATAGAATTCAGATTGTCCGCTCATCTTGGCGGCATACATGAAACCGGCATCCGCGATCAATATCGGCCGGTAAGCCATTTCTTCCAGAGAGAAGATGATGCGATTATGCCAGTCAACATCCGGCTGGAAGTAATGAAATGTAATAACACTAAACTCTGAATTTCTAAGATTTTCTGTAAGATATTTATAGAGGCGACGGCTGCCGTCTCCTAAACCTATGTCCCCTGCGAGGTGTCCAACAGGAAATGGCCGTCCAAGCACCTCGCAGGCCTTTATTGCGGCCGCCAGAAGGGCAGGGGTTCCCCTCACGACAGGGAAGCTGTTCCCCTGAATGCGAATTCTGCCATTGTCGAGATTGACTTCGCCCAAAATCATGGGAAAGTCCCGGTCGGGAATTGTTCCTACAATCGCTATCACTGACGAATCATCTCCTCATAGGCCAGCTGAAGGGCATAACCACAGAGGGTGTGACCTATGTCCTTTGGGGCCGGCGCCTCGTGTAAGTTTTTCCCTACCATTTCTTGGGCCAGGTAAGGAACATCCGGACAACCACCGCCGGATATGTTCACGATGATCCCCGTTTTCTTATCAATGGTCAATTTCATATTGGCCGCGCGCACCATCAGGAAATCACCAAAGTCCTTGGTTTGGAACAGGCTTACGGGTAGAAGCAACGGCGCCGTCACCGGTACCACTTGAAGGGGTGAAACATCCGCGTTATCGAGTTCCCGCAGGATATTCAGTTCTTCTATAAGCGGAAATTCGATGACCAGATCACACCCGGTTTGAATTTCCGGGGGCGGCCCCATGACCCGAATGGACCACCCCGCCTTTTTCAGAACGTTTTCCGCCTGGATGACCTCACTGGTATTTTCGAAAACCAGAATTCCGAGATCGGCAGATACACCACGCTCCTTTTCATTATGCTTCGGGTTTTTCTTTTTAAAGAATCCAAGCACGGTCTACCCCTTTTTAATCGTGACACGATACCCTTCTCCTTCCGGAGATATGTCGTTGACCTGACATCCTTGGCTCTCAGCGGCTCTCGTCACGTTTTCTTTAGATGTATCGGTGTCCACCAGGACGATAATCTCTTTGTCTTTTCCTTTTTTTATTTCATCCAGTGTCATGATCACCGGCTGAGGACAGGAAAGTCCCCTCGCATCTACTGTTGCTGCCATTTGAAACCTCCTTATGCGCTTTTTCTTCTCATGGTAAATCCAATAAACAGACAACCCAGAAGACCAATAACCACTGCGGCGATACCGTGAGGTCCAACGCCCTTGGGTGAACTCGCCAGGCTGAAGTTATGGGCAAACCCTGCGCCTACGATCATCCCCAAAACAAATACAGCCGCATCGCCATCCCCTTCACCGGATAGAAACAGCTGCCGTCCGGGGCAGCCTCCGGCAAGAGCAAATGCCAAACCGGACAGCACCATGCCTGCAAAATTCCATACATGCATGGTGTGTGCTACGGGTTGATCAGCGAAGCCCGGGTGAAATTGTCCAAGGATCAGGTTTGTCATAAAGGCGAAGACCCCCAGGGCAAGGAGTCCAAGGAACAGATGGCCCTGTCTAAACAAGATCAGGTCCCGAAAGGCCCCCATTGTGCAAAAACGGCTTCGCTGTGCCAGAAAGCCTATAGCCAGACCCACCAGCAAGGAGACGACAAGCGGGGCATGCAAGGCGCCGGGTCCACTGGCACTATAGAAAAGGATACCGGTTTTTGGCTCTCCCGGCGTCTGCGGAAAAATGAAACTCAAGGCCAAAAACCCAAGCATGATCAAAGGCAGAAGCCAGCCCACCGAAGGGTATGTCTTTTCAGTGCGCCCCAGATTGTAGCCGTTCTTAAGGAACAGCGTTCCGATCCAGATTCCTCCAATGAGTCCCAGTAGTCCTACAATGGCGTTACCATCGCCGCCGACAAAACGCAACAGGGCGCGCCAGGGGCACCCGAGAAAAACAAGGGCGCCTATCATCGCAAACGCGCCTAAAACAAAACGGACAATTGGTGCGGACCCGGCCCTTGCCCTAAACTCTTTGAAGATTAATGCCGCAATCAATGAACCCAGGACAAACCCAATGATTTCGGGTCGCATATACTGGACGACTGCCGCCCGATGAAATCCGATGGCCCCGGCGATGTCTCTTTCAAAACATGCCACACAGACACCCATGTTTCCGGGATTGCCCCATTCTTGTAAAAGCGGGGCAAGCACGCCAATAAAGGCACCGACACTGATTATGCCCCATCGTGTAGAAAAAAAGTTCTTGAATTGACCCATTTGTTTCCTCCTTCCCTTTCATTTATAGTATCAACGGGCTCGATTTTCCTTATCTCTGTCATTCCTGATTTAGAATCCAACGGTGATCTGAAAAGTGAAGATATCCCTGGCATCTTTCTCAGGATGATCTGGACTGACGTGCATGTAATCAGCCGTCAACTTGCAGTTGTGTCCTTTGAGATAATAGTTGAATCCGCCACTCAAAAAATCGGTTTGGTTTTTGCTGTCCACATCCACTGTTTCGTATCGGATATACGGTTGAAATCGGCCGGGGCCGATGGAGCCGGGCACAAGATACCCTGCGTTAATGTACCAGTTCTTACTATCATCGCCGGCTTCCAGGTCATGGTAGAAATTTGAAGTGCCCTGGGTGCAATTGTCGATATCCATGTAGGCGGCTTCTACGGTGACCGCGCCCTCTCCCACCGGATAGTCAAGGAAGGCGTCAACCGTCCAGACCGTATTGTCCTGGCCCTCACTGCCGCCTAATGTCAGATCGTCTTGTCTGTCCATGCCAACGCCAAGGCTCAAAACCTTTTTCTCCCCGAGATACGTTCCCTTGTTGAACCAACCCGTCTCCGGCTCAAGAAGACTTAATGAAAGCCGGCCCACAAACCGGAGGTTGTCTCCAGAGTTTTTCGCGTTATCCTCGACCCCTTCAGAAATCATAAATCGGTATTGCAGGAGTCCGTCCAGGGGATTGCCCCATAGGGCCAGCCCGTCGTCCCGCCCCACTTTCTGCGCATAAAGGATGCCGCCTCGCGACCCTCCCTGCAAAAAGGGAAGATCAGCGGTCAGCAAGCATTTGGTGGAGGTCGTGCCGTAATTGCGTGTCAGTGGCACATACATTCGTCCCATCTGAATTTTAAGGGCCTCGTCCAAATTCACGGTAATCCAAAGATCCCGCCAGGCAACGCCGCTTCCCAGTCCCATACCGGAATTGTCCAAAGTCCCGCCGCTTGGCGTTTCCATCCCGACCTTATCCGAGGCAAGGTGGGTAAAGAAACTGACATATTCCGTCACATCCCCTTTCAGATATATATAGGCACGACGTATCATGAAATCGTTCAAATCTTCGTATTGATCTTCATGTATTTTTCCTTGTTCAACCCACTGATATGAGGCTTGCATCCAGATGCCGATTTCCCCTTTGGTATGTTCGTCAATCTCCATCTTGATCCCTGCCCAACAGGGGCTTAGCATTCCGCAAACAAAAAACAACACCATCACCATCTTGGCCAACAAAGCTGATTCCTTTGATTTCCTCATTTTCATTCCTCCCATAATTTGACAAAAACGGCAGCAAATAATGACACCCGGCTGTTATCCAACCCATATTTCGGTTCTGGAAGGGGCAAGGGGATTCTGTAGAGTCTGACCGAATGATGAATGTAAGAGATGCTAACTGAATAACAATGGACGTGATTAATCGGCCAAACCCTGTGTCTACCGAACCCGGGCAGGGAAAGAGTCATGGTGTCATGTAAAGCCGGAAAAGCGAAACATGGGCGAGCTCCTGATGAACTTTATCGACATGCTTGAGGAGGATACTACAACCGGAAATCCCGAAAAGTCAAACTGGAATTTCCGATACAAATAGCATTTTCATAAAGGGTATTCCGATTATTGAGCCCCCCAATAGAAGTCTTTATGGAGAGGGGCAAAGAGGTCCCTGAAGCCAAGGCGGGTGAACCAAAAATCAAATAGGATTCAATATTCCTGGGTGAGCTTGGCAGATCCTTACAGAAAAGAGCTGAGGCGGTCGATTGCTCTAGGGGTGACAAGACAAAAAGAAAGCCCCTGACAAAACCTGATGGGGGTTGCAGGGGCAAATAAAAAAAAGCTTAGGTTCGATCCACTGTCGGAATCATGTCCTGGGGCTGGGCCAGCAGAAAATCCCCTTTCTCGATCCAGGCCTTGAGAATTTGAGCGATCTCCACAGCCCGCACGTACGAGGAAAGGGGGACGGTGGCCACCTCTTGGCCTCTGAAGTTGATGGTTCCACTCCTCAGCTCGGCATAGCTCACCTGTCCCAGACTGGCGCCCTCCCCTTTTGGGTAATCGTTCCCGTAATCAATGATTTGTGTAAAGAGCTCCTCGTCGGATACGCCTGTAAACCGGGCCATTTCCTCATTCAGAATGGGGATAGGCACACCGACCCCCACGGCCATGGAGCACCCGTAGCCGAGCATGCTCACACCTGTCAACCACCTGGGGTCCATCTCTCTGAGATCCCCCATCACCATCAAGGTTCCGGCCGGGGTGAGAGGCACCCCGTTTTTGCCCCTCTTGGCCCCGGGGCTATGCTGGGTCCCGGGCCCCACGACAACCCCCTGAGCACCTCCCAGAAAGATCCGGGTTCCCAGCCCCATGCTCAGGTAATAGGGGTCATTGAAAAGAGGACTCAGTTGCCCGGAGGTGGAATAGTTTGCATTCTTCCCCTTTGGCTTAATCACCCCCATATAGGTATAAATGGTCTTCTTGGACAGATTAATGGCACAATTGTAGTTCTGATAGGCGTTTCTCGGATTGAGTAACATGGCATAAGGGAGATCGGAGAGTGTGACTCTCTTATCGATCTCCCGGTTCGGATAGCAGTCCGTTCCGTAGGACGTCGCTCGCAATCTCACCTTTTTGCCGGCTACCAGATCATGGATGACATGGCCCCCACCGTACTTGAATTGTCCCGGGTGCACCCTGTTGAGGGGGTCATCCTTGGCAGGTTGTGTCGCTCCTATATAGATATCAACAGCAGCGATCCCTGCATAGGCGAGGACATCGTTGAGCCAGACCTCGGAGGCCTTTATTCCCGGTTTCGTATGCCCGAAGTTGATGAAAGCGCCGGACGAACACATGGGGCCAAAGGTGCCTGTGGTGACGACGTCCACTTCTCGAGCTGCCTTCTCAGCCCCCTTCAGCTTCACGATATCCGTCATCTCATCAGCCGTGACCACAACCACCTTGCCTTGTTTGATCCGACGATTAATCTCCTCAATAGTCTTGGATGTCTTCTTCTTGGGCATCTCCCCTCACACCTCCGAAAAAAGCCTCTATAAAACTTTGTATCATAGGACTTATGTCATTACCTGACAAGCAAAACTTTGCTCCTAATTCCTTGAGTCCATAAACCACCATCAAATTTCCGTTTATGTACTAATGATAGTGGATTTTGGGAGAGCCCTGGGCACCAGCAAGGTGTTAGATGCAAGGCGCCGAGGAGCGCCGACTGAGGCGTATAAGTAATACGCCGCAAGCCTGTCGAGAGCCTCAAGGTCGAACGAGAGAAGCGATCGAAGGCAACGCAGCCCTTCGACTTACTCAGGGCCATGAGCCTCTCGAATGGCAGATGACACCTTGATGGTGGATCAGGGGAGTTTTGTTCCCTTGACTTTCCTGGAACCTTCGGTTAACCATACGAGATAGGAGTGATCATGGATGAACACTCGCGATCCGACTTCAGACAGTAGAGTCTTCACCATTAGACTGGAAAAGTGGAAAGGCAAATGAAGGATCCCATCAAAATTAAAAATCTGACCATTGAGGAAGATGGCCCTTTTTTTTTGATTGCAGGCCCCTGCGTCATTGAAAATGAAGAGACAACCCTGAAAGTTGCCGCTTTTTTGAAGGAAACCAGTCAGATCATGGATATTCCCGTGATCTTTAAGACCTCTTACGACAAGGCGAACCGGACGTCGCTGGACTCCTATCGGGGCCCCGGACTGGACAGGGGTCTTGAAATCATTCAGAAGATCAAAGAAAAGACCGAGTTGCCCGTATTGTCGGATATCCACGAGGCCGATGATATCGAGAAAGCCGCAGATGTGTTGGATGTGATTCAGATCCCTGCGTTCATGTGCCGACAGACCAATCTCCTTTTAAGTGCTGCCAAGACAGGACTCCCCATCAACATTAAGAAAGGGCAATTCCTTTCTCCTGGTGAGATGGGACCGGCTATACAAAAGATTACATCAACGGGTAACCAAAGAATCCTTGTCACAGAGAGGGGGACTTCATTCGGCTACAACAATCTGGTTGTTGATATGAGATCCATTGCCATTATGAAGGATTTCGGCTTTCCAGTGGTATTTGACGCCACTCACAGTGTGCAGCTGCCAGGTGGTTGTGGCTCCAGCTCAGGAGGGCAGAGAGAATTTGTAGGGCATTTATCAAGAGCAGCTGTCGCGGCAGGCGCCCATGGTGTCTTTTTGGAGGTTCACCCCCACCCTGATTCCGCCCTTTGTGATGGACCCAATTCTCTTCCCTTAGACCAGGTCAGGCCCCTCCTGAAGATGCTTCAGGAAATCCATCGGCTAGTCCACTCCACAGGCTAATCGGGTCCCCTTGACAGACGCTCATAGACATTCCGGTCGTTTCCGTAGTCCGTTGTCAGTAGTCAG
>CAZCCX010000091.1:0-8192 GCA_964497115.1 uncultured Desulfobacteraceae bacterium | reverse complement strand
ATGAAGAAGGCCCGCACTCAATTGGGTCTTACGCTTTGCTTTGCCGATGATAGCCTTCGACAAAAGTGGGAACCAAACGCTTCAAGTGTGGATGAAAGACTGAGTATTCTGAAGAATGCACATGAAACAGGTATTTTTACCTGGGTCAGCCTGGAGCCGGTGATCGACCCTGCCCAGGCCCTGGCGGTTATCCAAATGGCTCATAAATATGTGGATTTCTGGAAGGTAGGCAAGCTAAACCACATGAAGGAATATGAACAGATCGTGGATTGGGGCACGTTTCTCTTTGATGCGGAAACTCTTTTAACCAAAGTCGGAGCCAAATACTATATCAAGAACGACTTGCGGGCCTTTAGTCCTGATGTGCAATAGAGGTGATAGACTCAACAAATGCGAAGTGGAAAAAATGACCTTATTTGATTCTGATATTTTTGTTGACTGGAGTGCATCTAATAGAAGGCATCATAAGAGATGTTCTCGGGATTGCGCCATGGGTGGGAGAGATCACACAGAAATAAGATGAAGCTGAGACGACCTATTTTCGAAGCAGACAGGAAACTGTTGATTTTTTTTAAAAGGCTCGACCACAATAAGGAGGAATTATCTTGCGTATCTATATTGACACGTCGGTAATCGGTGGTTGCTGTGACGAAGAATTTGCAGAATGGTCATTGCGGCTGATGCAGGAGTTCCGTGAAGGACAAAAGATTGCAGTTATTTCTGACATTACCCTCCAGGAATTGGAAATTGCCCCGGAGATCGTTAAATCACAGTTAAAAGATTTGCCACCTGATTGTCAGGAATATGTTATACTTAACGAAGAGTCTTTGCTGTTAGCCAGGGCTTATCTTCGAGAAGGCATTGTCACTGGCAATTATTTATTGGATGCCCAGCATATCGCCATGGCGACGTTGAGTAGAGTCGACGTCATGGTGAGTTGGAATTTTAAACATATCGTCAACTTAAATCGAATCAGGCTTTATAATTCAGTGAACCTGAAGCATGGGTACCCCATGATCGATATCCGTTCTCCGAGGGAGGTTTTATATGAAGGACTTTGATGCCGTTAAAACAATGCGTGAAATAAGAACCTTATTATCCGAACGCTATCAAAAGGATCCGAACCAGCAGATAGAAGATTTACATCGAATTCACGAAAAATACCATATACAACCCAGTCAACCTGTCATTAAAAAATCAAAGGTGGCTGAAGATGGTGCCAAATACGGAGGAGACGACCATTCTTAGCCAAGGCAAAACACATCAAAGGTAAAGGAAAATAGATCCCGTCACGAACCCGCCAAACCCGCCACGAACCGGGAAGATAATCGAAGAGTAAAAATGCCTGAAAGGCCTCAAATAAAGAATATTGGGTCAAGGGGAGTAGCATTGCATCAATTACAAATTATAGAGCAAAACAACCCATCTTATCCCAATCTGCTTATCAAGCGCCTGGCCAAAGAGGCTCCAGAGCGACTCTGGGTAATAGGCTCCCCAGGCCTGCTTGACCAACCCAAAATAGCCCTTTTCTGTTCAAACAAATGTCCGGGAGACGCTATTCTGGCGGCCATGGATCAAGCCCGGAAGTGGCGAGATGAGGGCCGCTGCATTATCAGCGGCTTTCATTCGCCTATAGAAAAAGAATGCCTTCAGATACTCTTGCGCGGGAATCAACCGATTATCATCTGTCCTGCCCGCAGCCTGCAAAGGATGAGAATCCCTGTGGAGTGGCGACAGGGCATTGAAACCGGCCGGATTTTACTTTTATCTACTTTTGAATCCTCACACCGACGTATCACTACTGCCCTCTCGCAACAGCGTAATAAATTAGTGGCAGCTCTGGCCGAAGAGGTTTATTTCGCTCATGTCACTCTCAGAGGGAAAACGTCACGACTAGCCGAACAAATTTCGGAATGGGGAATTTCAACAATTCGTTAAGAAAAAGCTACCCAAACTTTTGATCTTTTCCTAATATCAAAGGCGTACCCAAACTTTTGATAAGGAGAATAGTATGCCAGAGGAACTATGGCCCTTAGGATCTGAGATACGTTGCCCATATCTCCAGACTCCATGACATTGAGATGTTACGAAAACATCCCACACCTTTAACCTTTCAGATTCATCCATTCAGTGAGACTGTTCTTTGATTTCATATGCGATGGCTTCGTAGCCGGCAAGCCGCCTTTTGCACATTTTGCCCAAGACAGGCACTTCAAGGTCAACGTAGCCATCCTAATTCTCATTAAGTTCACCCTTACGTTGCATAAAAACATGACAAGGGTTTGACAAAAGCAATAATAACAGCGTGTTTGGAGTGATAGGCACTCATTTCAGAATTTACTAAGCGTGAAATTCTGGAAGCCAGCAAGTTTGTCATGTTTTTGACCCTTCGGGAAAGCCGAGGATACCGCATCTCCTTCGTTATCGAGGGTTCGCGGTATGTTACTACAGCTTCACCCTCGATGCCTTGGATCTGCACCATCCTCGACTTTTGCAACATTAGGGTTCATTTAAGAAACGAGGAGTGCGATCCTGGGACGGAGGTCTTTCAGGTAGGTTCAAGGCGAGTTCACTATTGTGCGGAGATTTCTGAAATCAGGGTAGACTTCTTTTCCCGACGCCAGCCTTTGATCTGACGCTCCCTTTTCAGGGCTTCGGATTTGACCAGAGGACCTTCTTGATAAAGCGGCTTCGTCACTCCATGCTGGCGCATGCGGTTCGGCAAATCCGTGGTAAGACCGACATAGAGTCTTCCCCTCTTGTCAACGAGGTAGACGTACCAGTTGCGCATGAAGCCTCCTACAAAAGGAAACTCCCCGGGACGGACTCCCTTCGTCCGCCATACCGGCAGACTCAGGGTAAACTCACATCCGGTTCTCACCGAGACAGAGAGCCAAAAAAAGCCCCAATCCGGCCAAGTACATAGGACAAAATCATGATGTGCGGGACGGACTCCCTTCGTCCGCCATACCGGTAGACTCAGGGCAAGCTCACATCCGGTTCTCACCGAGACAGAGAGCCAGAATTCAAAAAGGGGCCAAAAGGCCCCTCATTGAATTCTGGCTCCCCGGGACGGACTCGAACCGCCGACAGGGTGGTTAACAGCCACCTGCTCTACCAACTGAGCTACCGGGGATTAGACTTATAATCCTATATGAAAGAGGGAATCTTGTCTAACAAATTCAAATCCGGGCGTCAACATTATTATTTCGATTAACAGGGGCCCCCTTAGCTGCTCCATGCTCCGGGTTACGCCAGTGGAGCTACTCCCAGTCTTCTTCCTCTTCTTGGTACGCCCGCTTCTTTATGATCTGCCTTATGAATCCATATATCATGGCCAGGGCCCCCAGGAAAAAGAGGATCTCATAGAGATGGTTTCCAAGGTAGGCCAGCCAAGTGGTTTTTCGCTTGAGGTGCTGATGCCATTCAACTTCAAGATCATTTAAAGAAATCGAAAGGCCCTCTATTATAGCCACATCCGCATCTGCGCCCTCTTTCAGGTAATCTAAGACGGATAGGACCCCTTCCTCACCATACGAGCTTATCATATACTCCACCAGACTCTTGCTCTCCTCATAGGCCAGCAAAAGGAAGCGTTTTTCTTGGGGGAACCTCTCTGCAAGAGATCTAATGGACAGATATCTCCCCGAAAGGACAGCCTCATCCAGAACAGATCCTCCCTGGTTCAAAATGATTTCGGCGATACCGTCACTCGCCCACTGGCAGATTCCCTCATCAAGCCATCTGGGCAGATTCACTCTCTTGATGTGATGATGCAGCAAAAGATGACAGAGTTCGTGTTTCAGGGTTGTCTCAAGAGAAAAGGGTTGGGTTTTCATCTTTGAATAATCGATCACGATCTGATTTCGGCTTGGTGCGGCAAAGGCCACGACGAGATGGCTTCCCGCCATCCCTTGGAAAGTCTGGCTCTCTCTGATCAGGAAGATCGTTGGGATAAAATCCACAGGCCACGCAAAAGTTTCTTCCAGCTCCTGCTTAAGCCCTGGGTAGAGGAATGCCACCTCCTGCGCAGCAATCTCAAGGGAATCCTCGAAAAGGATAACAACCTCTTTCTGTTGAAGGGTTTTCCACTCATCAGCATGAAGGGGGTCAGAGGAGATTATGAAAAAGGTTGCCACCAATATGAGAGCGACGGCGTGTGCTAATGAGTCCTTATCCATATGTCCGTATGAGGCCATTTACTGAAAAAAGGAAAGACTGAGAGTCAATCATTATTCGATAGCTTGAACCGCCTGTAACTCCTGTTCTCCGAATGAAAATCTCCTCGAATGCTGGGTATTGCGAATAAAGAATCCCAGCTCAGAGAACTGAGTATGCCTGTACCCCCTAAAAGGGGACCAGAAGGCGCCGCATGCACCCCTTATTCCCGGAGGAGCCAAATGACTCTGACCGCGCCCATCGAAGATCTCGCTATGCGGGGCAGGACGCGGTTTTACAGGATCCAATAAAAACCCCCATCAGGCAGGAATCTTCCTGATGAGGGAGGGCTAAACGTTTGAGAGGGTTCTATTACTTTATAGCAGCTTTCAAAGCCTTCCCGGGGACGAATTTGGCGACCTTCTTTGCCTTAATCTTGATCTCCTCCCCGGTTCGTGGATTGCGGCCTTTTCTGGCCTTTCTTTTATCCACTTTGAATGTGCCGAAGCCCACCAATGTCACCGTGTCTTTCTTCTTCAGTGCCTTGGTGATAGACTGCAAAACACAATTCACCGCAGCCTGGGCTTCTTTCTTGGTGGATACGACTTTAGCCACTTGATTTACCAGATCTCCTTTGTTCATGTCCTAAGCCCTCCTTTCACTCGAATAGGTCAACGGTTAAATAGACTAAATGGAAAAATAATAGATTGAAATATAAAATACAACCGTAAAATGTTCAAAAACAGCTTCTGCCCCAATATTTCTATATTTCGAAGGGTTTTGATTGCCACCTTTTTGAAAAGGGAGCATGGACCTTCTTGTATATTCTCGGAAATGTTGCTAGAGATTCTTATAGATGCATTTTCCATTCACTCGACCGGGTTTCGGAATTCCGCTTGCCGGGAAAAAACTGATCGCACACACTTGAATCGGCAGGAAAGTTGCCCAAGTAACCACAATGTGGTACATGGAATCGTCTAAGGAGGCGCCCTGAAATGGATGAAAAGGCCGCAAGATTAAAAAAGGAGACCCTGATCCACGACCTCAAGAACATGGACTCTTTATTGGTCGCATTTTCAGGGGGTGTAGACAGCACCTTTCTACTGGCCCTAGCCTGCGAGGCACTGGGAAAGAGAGTCGTTGCCGCTACAGCAGATTCCGTGACCTATCCCCATGGGGAAAGGGAAGAGGCGATCCGGTTCACCAAGGAGAGGGGGATCGAGCACATTGTGTTTCCGTCCGATGAAACTTCGATTCCCGAGTTTGCCGCCAATGCCCCGGACCGATGCTATCACTGCAAAAAATCCCTCTGCCGTAAACTCCTGAAGATCGCTGAGCAAAAGGGAATAGAACATGTGGCTCATGCAGCCAACACCGATGACCTCAATGATTACCGTCCGGGATCCGCGGCGGTCGAGGAAATGGGACTTATCGCCCCTCTTTTGAAGGCCCAACTAAACAAGGAAGATATTCGTTTTCTCTCCAAAGAGATGGGGCTTCCCACATGGGATAAACCGGCCATGGCATGCCTGGCCTCAAGGATCCCCTATGGTGATGCCATCACGGAACAGCGACTGAAGATGATAGAGCAAGCTGAATTGTTCCTGGAAAGAAGAGGTTTTAAGCAATATCGGGTCAGACATCATGGACCTGTGGCCAGGATAGAGGTGAATGGCAACGATATCGAAAGAATAGCCGATGCCGCTTCAAGGGACGGCATTGTAGAAAAATTCAGGCAGATCGGTTTTGACCATATCGCCGTAGATCTTGAAGGGTATGTGTCCGGAAACATGAACAGGGCCTTAGAATAACATGAGAACTGTAAGCCCTAATGCTTGAACCAGACCAAAATGATAGAAAATAACAGAGATGAGTCACAAAGTCATATTAAGCGATGCATTTAAGGGATACACCGTTGATCAGGACAAGATCGTCTCTCCTAAACAAACGGTTCTGAGGTTCAAAGAAAAACTGAAACAGGTGAACCTGGATATTTTGGAAAGAACCATGAGGATCGATAACGGACGATTGGATATCCCGGTCTATTTCAGCGTGTGCGGGAAGGATGCTGAGGAGATCATTGGCACAAAAAAACAGATGGGCAAGGGAGGCACACCCCATCAATCAGAGGCAAGCGCCGTCATGGAGCTTGCGGAGAGATTCAGTTTTTTTTCTTTCTGCAAAAACCCGGAGCATTTCTTTGTAGAACGGTACCGGAACCTGAAAGAGCCTGCCTTGTCTTTTGAATCCATTGCCCAATCCGTTCACGACGACTCTGATGAGCTGGATGTCGCAAAAAAGGTATTCGCCAGGCTGCCCCTCCAGTGGACATGGGGCTATAACCTGACCCGGCAAGAAGAAGTTCTTGTCCCTTTTAACTGGTTTTTTATGATTAACGAATTCAACGGCCCTTGCGCAGGGAACTGTGTTGAAGAGGCCCTAAGTCAAGGAATCTGCGAGGTGGTGGAACGCCATGTCTCCTCTGTCGTTAGCCGAAATAAGCTGAAGACGCCGGCCATCAAAATACAATCGATCAGAGATCCCCTGGTCCGGGAAATGATCGAAAAATATCAGAAGGTAGGTATTAAGCTGTTTATTTCAGACTTTTCTCTAGATACCGGCATCCCCAGCGTTGGGGTTCTCGCCTACGATCCCACGACCTTTCCGGACAAAAGCGAAATAGTCTGGACTGCCGGGACCACGCCTGACCCCCAAAAAGCCCTGAGTCGGGCTCTCACGGAAGCGGCCCAACTTGCGGGTGACTTCAATACCAACTCCAACTACGTCGCAAGTGGTCTTCCAAAGTTCAATTCCTTGGAAGAAGCCCGATTTGTCCTTCGACCCTCCAAGGAGATAGACATCACCCTGCTGCCGGACATCTCCAACGATAACATCAAGGTGGAGGTGGAAAACTGTATCTCCGCCCTATCCCGTATCGGCATGGACGTCATCGTGATCAATACCATGCACCCCAAACTTGAAATCCCCGCCTTCTATACCATTATCCCCGGTGCCCATTTCCGGGAACGGGCCATAAATACCAGTGTGAGCATGTTTTCGGCCAAGCTGACTGCAGAAACCGGGGATCCCGGCTGCGCCATCAGTGAGTTGGAAATGATGGATTCTCTTATGCCTGGGAAATACTATATCCAATTCTTTCTGGGAACCTCCCATCTTTCCCTAGACGAGCCATCTAAGGCCCTACCCTATTTGGAGAAGGCCTTGGAGCTGGGCCCTCATGAAGAGGATATTCCAAGCATCTACTCTTATATGGGCCTCTGTTTGAAAGAACTGGCGCAATACAGGGAATCCATTGCTGCACTTGAAAAAGGGGAGCAATACGATAAGGAGAGGACGGACATCTATAACCTGATGGGGTTCTGTTACTTCAAATTGAAAGAGCATGAAAAGGCCATTCAATGTTTTCGAAAAGTGCTGGCACTCAACCCCAGCTCAGCTATTGATTATGCCAATATCGCCTCTAATTATAGGGAGATGGGGAACAAAGAAAACGCCATCCGGTATTACCGGTTTGCCCTGGAACTGGACCCCTCCATCGACTTTGCCAGGCAGAACTTGGCGGCCCTGGAGAACTGAACGGCGAGCCGTAAAGAGAAGCGTTGTGAACAAGAACGGACCATATCGCGACCTCTATATCTATTTCATAGACGGCCGTGTGAGGGCTGAGGATGAGCCCGATTTTGAAGTATGAGGTCATTGTCCAGCTTATGTCCCACGAGGAGTTTTTGAGTAAACCGTGGGTTATCATTTCAGGCTTGATGCGCACCCAGGCCCGGGACGTCAAGGCAGAGATGGAGAAGACGGGGATGAAGCTGATTCAGGAATGGGACAAGGATATGACGTGGTACACCATGTTGATGAAATGTCACTGAGCGATTAGGGTTTCTTTCAGAATGAGTCAGGAAGAATCTCCTTCAATTTCCTCTGGTTCCCAGTAATTGAAGATCCCTGCAGCCCGCCGTCCATAGCAAGCTATTGCGGAGGAGAGTTAGCCTGCTACGGAGGATGCACAA
>CAZCCX010000090.1:0-8203 GCA_964497115.1 uncultured Desulfobacteraceae bacterium | reverse complement strand
TAGCACTTCCCATGTGATGGCGGAAGCCGTAAAGGAGCTTTTCCCAGGCGTCAAAGTGACCATCGGCCCTGCCATTGAGAATGGCTTTTATTATGACTTTGATTATGAGCGGCCGTTCAAGGAAGAGGATCTCCCGAAGATTGAAGAAAAGATGAAGGAGATCATCAATGCGGATCTGCCTTTTGAAAGAAGGGAAATGACCAGCCAGGAAGCGACTGAATTATTTAACAAAGAGGAAGAAGACTATAAGGTCGAAATCATAGAGGATTTGGGTGAAAAGAGGGTTTCTCTTTACACCCAGGGAAGTTTTACCGATCTCTGCCGCGGCCCGCATCTTCCTTCAACCGGGAAGATCAAAGCCTTTCGACTGACAAAGGTGGCAGGCGCCTATTGGCGCGGTGATGAGAAGAAGCCCATGTTGAGCCGAATCTATGGTGTGGCATTTGCCCATCCCAAGGCATTGAAGAAATACCTTCAGAAGATTGAAGAGGCCAAGAAAAGAGACCACGTAAGGCTGGGGAAGGAACTTGAGCTTTTTAGTACCCATGAAGAAATTGGGCCTGGGATGATTGTCTGGCATCCGAAAGGGTACATGCTCCGTCATGTCTTGGAAGATTTTGAAATTCAAGAACACCTGAGACGCGGCTATGAAATCGTCAAGGGGCCCTTGCTCCTGAAGACTGAATTATGGCAGAGATCCGGGCATTACGATAACTACCGTGAGAATATGTACTTCACCGAGATTGATAAGCAGTCCTATGGTGTCAAACCGATGAACTGCTTGGCCCATATGCTGATTTACAATTCAAAGATGCGGAGTTATCGGGATCTGCCTAAGAGATATTTCGAATTGGGGCTTGTTCATCGTCATGAACGCTCCGGGGTATTGCATGGCCTTCTGAGAGTCAGAGAGTTTACACAGGATGACGCCCACATTATATGCACGCCGGGACAGCTGGACGGCGAAATCAAGGGGGTCCTTGAGTTTGTGAAGGACGTCATGGGCATTTTCCAATTTGAATATGAGATTGAGATCAGCACACGTCCTGAAAAAGCGATTGGCTCTGACGAGGACTGGGATCGTGCGACAAATGCCCTTAAGAAGGCGATGGACGATCAGGGTCTGCCCTATCAGATCAATGAAGGGGATGGCGCTTTTTACGGGCCCAAAATCGATGTGAAACTGAAGGATGCCCTGGAGAGAGAATGGCAGTGTGCAACAATTCAGTGTGATTTTACCATGCCCGAGAGATTTGATCTCTCGTACGTAGACAAAGACGGGCAGAAGCATCGGCCGGTCATGATTCATCGAGTGATTCTGGGTGCGATGGAGAGATTCATTGGTGTGCTTATAGAACACTATGCAGGAGCTTTTCCAACCTGGCTTTCCCCTGTGCAGGTCATTCTCCTCACCGTCACGGATCGAAATATCCCTTACGGAGAAAAAGTGTTGAAATCCTTGAAAGAAGAGGGTATAAGAGCCGTTGGAGATTTTCGAAACGAAAAACTTGGGCTAAAGGTCAGAGAGGCTCAGCTTCAGAAAATTCCGTATATGCTCATCATCGGCGACAAGGAGTCAGAACAAAAAGGGCTTACACCGAGGTTGAGAAGCGGCGAAAATCTTCCGTTTATGGCCGAAAAGGAGTTCATTGACTTAATTCACGAGGAACAAAGGCAAAGGAGGTAGCGGCTATAGTAAAGAAGATTGATTCTATTAGGGTGAACAATAGGATACATGCAAAGATAGTGAGATTGATTTCCGTCGATGGGCGTCAGCTGGGTATTGCGAGCATTCGGGATGCACTGAATGCCGCGATGGAGGAAGGGTTGGATCTTGTTGAGGTAGCCCCGAACTCAGACCCCCCTGTTTGCAGAATCATGGATTACGGCAAGTTCAAGTACGAGGCGAGCAAGCGGGAGCAAGGGGCCCGAAAGAAGGGAAAGTCTTCTCAGCTAAAGGAGATTAAGCTCAGACCACACACGGAAGACCATGACCTGGGTTTCAAGATGAGAAATCTGAAGAAATTTCTGGTCAAAAAAGACAAGGTGAAGGTGACCGTGATTTTTCGGGGACGTGAACTGGCTTACAAAGACGTGGGTGTGGAGCTCCTAAAGAAGGTTGAGGAGGAAGTCATTGAAGAAGGGACGGTGGAACAGCCCCCCAAACACGAAGGCCGTAACCTAACTATGGTCATTGTCCCCAAGTAGGGGCTGAAGGACCACTGCCGGTTCCTTGCAATGGGAATTCCTCTTTTTGGAGCAACAAAGCCTGTCCGTCAAAGATGGAGCATTCGGTGGGGCAGATAAACTTTCATAAGGAGCTCCATTCGGCATTGAGGGGTCCGGCCCCGAGACTTGTCGACGAACCAAGTCGAGTCGCTCACTGCCGAGAGGGCGCATTAAATGAAAACGCCCGGCGATTTTATCTGTTAATCATAGAGAGATGGTTTTTTTTGAAGCGCCGTAGGCGCGTTGTATAAAATCGCTGCGCGATTTTATCTGAAGATGGAGATTCGAATATGCCAAAAATAAAAACCAACCGCGGAGCAGCCAAGAGATTCAAGACGACAGGTTCGGGCAAGGTTGTACGAAATAAGGCCTTTGGGAGCCATATTCTTACGAAAAAAACGACCAAAAGGAAGCGTAACTTGCGGAAATCGGCCCTTGTAAATTCGACCAATTTGCAGAAGGTGAAGAGGCTTATCCCTTATGCATAAATGAATATCGGGACCTGACTGGAAATCCGAGGTTCTGAGATCTGTTTTTTTTGAAATGTATGCGGTAAGAGACTGTGGAGTGAGGTTTAATTATGCCGAGAGTGAAAAGAGGCTTCAAAGCCAGACAAAGAAGAAAGAAGATACTCAAAGCTGCAAAAGGCTTTAGGGGCGGTCAGAGTCGACTTCTTAAAACGGCCGCCATCGCCGTCAATAGGGCGGGGATGTTTGCCTACCGGGACAGAAGGACCAGAAAGAGGGATTTTAGACGACTCTGGATTATGCGTATTAATGCAGCAGCCAGGGATAATGGACTATCTTACAGCACTTTAATGGGGGAATTGCACAAGGCGGGGGTTAACCTGGACAGAAAGATGCTCGCCGACATGGCTGTAAATGATCCTGCAACCTTTTCAGAAGTAGTGAGCACGGCGAGGCCCTCCATTTCTTGAGCCTGGAAAACATGCAAATGATCCCGTGCGTTGCGTCGGTCCGGGGGTAAGCGCAAAGGAAATCTGATGCCCTCAACCGGAGGAATGATAAGGGAAAAGGCCCCGTTTGGCTTTGCTTCAGACGGGGTTTTTGGTTAATTGTTGGTTACGTCCGTTGTTTGTTGTCACATATCCGTGGTCATTGCTCTCCAAAAAAAATCTAAAAACGGTTTTTGCTAGACATAAGTGCTTGATTTGATCGGAACCGCTGAATTTCAGTACCGTAATTGGACAGGAGTGATGCGTGGTAAGAATCGAAAAATCGATCAATTGATTCGATTAATTATCTTTGCGCCCAGAAAGTGTTTCACATATTATGCTTTATATAGGCGATGCAACTTACCGACGACAATGACTAAAGATAAGACTATTCTTGAAGGATTTTCCGAAAATTCACCTGATGACCGAGAAAAAGCATGAAGGAAGAACTCCTTGAAATTGAAAAAAAGGCATCCGATGAAATTGAGACCGTACGTGATCTCTCAGAATTGGAGGAATTCCGGATTACCTACCTCGGGAAAAAGAGTGTGGTTGCTTCCTCAATGAAACAGCTGAAAGCTCTATCCGCGGAGGAGCGACCCGAGGTGGGCAAGTTGGCCAACCGGATAAAAACTCACTTGCAGAAGCTTTTTGATGAGGCACGGAATAGGTTAGAGTCTGGAAAGACCCCGGACGAACCTCTCCTGGATGTAACTCTTCCTGGGCGGGAACTAGCCAGAGGCACACTGCACCCGATTATGCAGGTGCTCAAGGAGATTTGCCACATATTTGTGAGAATGGGCTATTCCGTTCTGTCAGGGCCCGAGGTTGAGCTGGACTATTATAACTTTGAGGCCCTCAATTTTCCCAAGGATCACCCGGCCAGGGATATGCAGGACACCTTGTACGTTTCAGACAAGGTGGTTTTAAGGACCCACACATCTCCCATGCAAGTCCGTGTCATGGAATCACACCCACCGCCGGTGAGTGTGATTGTACCCGGGAAGGTGTACCGGAGGGATTCCGATGTGTCTCATACCCCCATGTTTCATCAGGTGGAAGGCCTTCTTGTGGACAAAGGGGTGACCTTGGGGGACTTGAAAGGGAGCCTCACAAGCTTTGTCCATCAGATGTTCGGCAAAGATACATCTTTGAGGTTCAGACCCAGCTTCTTTCCTTTTACTGAGCCTAGTGCAGAGGTGGATATTCGATGTGTCATATGTAAGGGAGAGGGTTGTCGTACCTGTTCGCATACGGGTTGGCTGGAGATATTGGGATCAGGCATGGTGGATCCGGAGGTCTACCGCTTTGTAGGGTATGACCCGGAGGTCTATTCCGGGTTTGCCTTTGGCCTGGGAATAGAGCGGATTGCCATGCTCAAATATGGAATTGATGATATTCAGCTCTTTTTCAAGAATGATATAAGGTTCCTTAGACAGTTTTGACAGGGGAGTTGAGAGAGTATGCGTGTAAGTGTAAACTGGCTGAAAGACTATGTGAATATGGATGTCTCCCCTCATGATCTGGCAGAGCGCTTGACCATGGCCGGCCTTGAAGTTGAGGCCCTCGATCCTGTGGGTCACTCCCTTCAAGACATTGTGGCGGCAAAAATACTGTCCGTAACGCGTCATCCTGATGCGGATCGGCTCTTTCTCTGCCGCGTGGATGCAGGCGATGGAGAAGTTCCTGTGGTCTGCGGTGCCCCTAACCTTAAAGAAGGGACGTTGGTTCCTATGGCTCTCCCGGGCACTGACCTGCCGGGTGGAATGGAGGTCAAGGAAAGCCGGATAAGGGGTGAACGTTCAACAGGGATGCTCCTGGCAGAAGACGAGATGGGGCTTACCGATGACCACACAGGTCTTATGATTCTGCCCTCGGATCTTAACCCCGGAGATCGAATCTTCCATGCCCTATCCCTGGAAGATTGGGCACTCGACATTGCCATTACACCGAACCGGCCGGACTGTGCTTCAGTCATGGGTATCGCCAGAGAGATTGCAGCCATTACAGGACAGAAACTGAAGAGACCCGAAATAAGGGTTGCCGCTGCCTCTACCCCTATCGAAGACCTTACTCAAGTGACCGTTGATGACCCCGAGGGATGCCCTCGTTATGCGGCAGGTATCATTCGAGGGGTGGAACTGGGACCGTCTCCGTTCTGGTTGAGATACCGTCTCCATGTCTCCGGCGTGAGGGCCATCAATAATATTGTGGATGTCACCAATTATGTGTTGTTGGAAACGGGTCACCCCCTGCATTCCTTTGATTACGACAGACTGAAAGGAAACAGGATCATCGTTCGTCGGGCAGAAGAGAATGAGGTCTTTACGACCTTGGATGGGCAATCCCATGACCTGAATGGCGAAATGCTCATGATATGCGACGCTGAAAGGGCCGTGGCCGTCGCAGGTATTATGGGAGGACTCAATTCAGAGATTTTTTCAGGATCGACCAACGTATTGGTCGAGAGCGCGTTTTTCGATCCGGTGACCATACGCAGAGGAGCAAAAAGACTCGGCATGTCCACAGAGGCATCCTATCGGTTTGAAAGAGGGGCGGACATTGAGGGCGTGCCCATCGCGCTGGAAAGGGCCTTGATGCTTATGTCTCAACTGGGCGGAGGTGAAGTTGCTAAGGGATTGATCGATAAGTACCCGAAACCCTATATCCCTCCCGTGATCAACCTGAGGATTGAAAGAGCCAACAGTTTACTGGGATCTTCTATTTCCTGTGAAAGGGCTATGGTGCACTTAAGGGCCCTGGAGATGGAAGTGGAGAAATTGGACGCCAACTTACTTCAAGTTACTCCTCCCGCGTTCCGTGTTGACCTCACTCGAGAAGTGGATCTTGTCGAGGAAGTGGCTCGAATGGAAGGATTCGATGAGATCTCCGTGACCTGTCCAAGCATAAGACCCTCTGATGAAGTGGAACCTCCCGAGCAAGTCATGGCTGAGACCTTAAGGGAAACCATGGCGGGGCTGGGTTTCAACGAGGTCATTAATTACAGCTTTGTTTCGCCGGATACCGCTGATTTACTTGTGGCAGGAGAAGAGAGCCCTCTCCGGTCTTTTGTCCCAATCTTGAATCCACTTACCGTAGATCAATCGGTTATGAGAACCTCTCTGGTCCCCGGGGTCCTTGAGACGGTCAGGACCAACGTGGTTTACGGAGTGAAGGATCTAAGACTTTTTGAATGGGGAAAGGTGTTTTTCCATACGGAAGCCGATGCGCTTCCACGTGAAAAACCTTTTCTAGCTGCCATAATGACCGGGCTCTTGAATCAAAAACAGTGGTATTGCGAAGAAAGGAGTGTAGACTTTTACGATATCAAAGGAACGGTCGAGGCCTTGTTAAAGACATTGGGCCTCCGTGATGTTCTGTTTGAGAGGGGTGACATGCCTCCCTATTACAACCCCGAAATCTCATCCCGCGTTTATCTTTCAGGTAGCGTCATAGGGCATGTGGGTCAGGTATTGCCTGAGGTCATGGCCGGGTCAGATCTGGAGACTCTAACGGCCTATCTCTTTGAACTGGACATCAGGGCCCTATTGGAACGGGTGCCGGAAGCCGTAGCTTTTGAACCGCTGCCCAAATTCCCGGCGGTCTTCAGAGACATCTCCTTAATTGTTCGGCGACAGGTGGAGAGTATTAAAATCCAGGAGATTGTGAAAAGAGAGGGTGGAGACCTCCTGGAATCCGTCCATCTTTATGACCTTTATGAAGGGGGGAAGATCGATAGGGCTGAAAAGGCCGTGACCCTCAGAATTTGCTACAGGTCAAGAGAGGGGACTTTGGAAGGCAAGGAAATCAACCGGTTGCATGAGGTCATTATCAAAGGAATAAGACGAGAGACCGGTGCAAGGTTAAGAGAGGGCTAGCTGAACACTGTAACGTAACACCCAATGGAAATTGTCTGACAGATTCGGTCGGCAATGGGCATGTAAGGAGCTATGGATATGAGCGAGATCCCTGAAGACAAGAAGTATTTTCGGATAGGCGAAGTGAGTCGTATCATCGGTGTTCGGCCATACGTGCTCAGATACTGGGAGAGTGAATTCCCTCAAATCAGTCCCCATCGGGCCGACTCCAAGCAGAGAACCTATCAGAAAAGAGATCTGGAAGTTATCTTGGAGATCAAAAAACTTCTTTATGAGGAAAAGCTTACCATCGAAGGGGCCAGAAGGAAGCTGAAAGGAAAGAGGTCCAAGAAGCAGGTTTCTGTGGACCAAGGATTTCTTAAAGAAATGAGGAGCGAACTTCAGGAGATCCTCAGGGCCCTCACGTAAGACAGGTGTTCCCGTGGCCCACACTGTCTCAACAATTGTCTCAGATGGGTTCATTGGCTTCCAGGGGCTTGTTGCCTGCCCCACATGGAAAGGCGACAGAGGTCCCTTCTCCGCTGACCGGTGAGCCCAACAGGCCCACCATCCCGGCACTTTTTCCGCTCAGTACATGCCATGAATAGCCTTCGGTCTGGTAGTCCCTCACTCACAACATGCCACCGTGGCCAAGTCTGCGTGCAAAGGCTTCGAACATGGATGCAAACTCCATTTCCGTGAGACCGGGACGAACCACCGTCTTCATGTATTCAAAGGTCTTTTGGCTGAGTTCAGCTGTTCTCTCCATTTGCTGTATCTCCCAACTCGACTTTACCATGCGGACTTTCGGGATGAGGGCAGAGTCATCCACATATTCCTGCGGAGGGAAGAAAGTGCGATAGAAACTAAAATCCTGTACCGGGATGACATCAAATTCAAAGCTTGATGGTTGCCAAGAATAGGTGCCTTTGGTATGTTTGTGAATCATGTCACTTCAACTTAAGAAATTGAAATCGTTTCACGGACGAAAAGGCCCACTTCTGCTGATTATCATGGACGGCATCGGGATCGGCCGACCGGATGAAAGCAATGCCGTGTATGTGGGGAAAACGCCTACGCTGGACCGGCTTATCGGATCAAAACTGTATACCCAACTCCAGGCTCATGGTACGGCAGTGGGGCTCCCCACGGATAAGGATAT
>CAZCCX010000089.1:0-8285 GCA_964497115.1 uncultured Desulfobacteraceae bacterium | reverse complement strand
TTACACCTTTGGGATTTCAAGGTAAAACCTTTTTCTGAAATGATTTTGTTGTAAATAACGCATAGATACTATAGCCTTTGTTTTGTTTTTACTCTTGCGCTAAGTTAATGGAGTATCCCATTTGATAGAAGAAGATTTTCTCATAGGCGATTCTGTAATACACCGGCTTGATCCAAGAGCTAAGGTGATTACCGCAGCGGCGTTTTCAATTGTTGTGGCTGTCTCTGAGCGTTTTGTCGCCTTGCTGCCTTCTATCCTGGTTGCCGTCTCCTTTATATTCTTGGCCAGGCTCTCCCTAAAAAGGGTCTGTCTTCGGCTTCTTATGGTCAATTTACTGATCCTTATGCTTTGGCTTTCTCTCCCATTCACATTCGAAGGCGAGACCCTGTTCAGCCTTGGACCGTTGACGGCCACCAGGGAAGGCATCGGCCATGCCGCTGCACTTACGATCAAATCAAACGCGATCATTATGACGCTGATGGCGTTTATCGCCACCATGCCTGTCTTTACCTTGGGTCGAGCCTTGAGGTATTTTCACGTGCCTGAGAAGATTGTGCATCTGCTCTCCTTTACCTACCGCTACATCCATGTTATCCATATGGAATACTCGCGACTGATGAATGCGATAAAGATCAGGGGCTTTAATCCAGGAAATAATATTCACACTTACAAGACATATGCCTATATCGTGGGCATGCTGCTTCTGAAAAGTTATGAGCGAGCCAATAGGGTGCGAGCAGCGATGCTCTGCCGCGGTTTCAGAGGGAAGTTCTATGATCTCAACGAATTCTCGTTCAGACCCTCCGATTGGGTGGTCATGGTCACTTCTCTTTTCGCGGTTCTGGGAATTGGTATATTGCAATGGACAAAAATAATCGATTGATTTGCTTGGAGGAGGTCTCTTTTTCTTATCAGGAAGATAGACCGGTGCTGAATAACCTCTCATTTTACCTTCACGATAATGAAAGGGTAGGCCTCGTTGGTCCCAACGGCGGCGGCAAGACGACCTTGTTTCATGTCATTATGGGACTCTTGCGGCCTCATTCAGGGAGAATTGAAATTCTTGGCCGTGAAATACGGGACGAAAAGGATTTCAGGCCTGTAAGACAACGGATAGGCATGCTTTTCCAGGATGCCGATGATCAGCTATTCAGCCCAACGGTATTGGAGGATGTGGCCTTTGGGCCTTTGAATCAGGGAAAGTCTGTGAAGGAAGCCAAGGATATTGCCAGGGAAACCCTCGATTCCCTGGGGCTGAATGGGTTTGAGGAGAGGATCACCCATAAATTATCGGGGGGTGAGAAAAAACTTGTGTCCCTCGCCACCGTCCTGGCCATGAAACCCAGAGTTCTGCTTTTGGATGAGCCCACCACGGGTCTCGATTCGGAGACCACAAAAAGAATAACTAGCATCCTCAAAGATATTGATATCTCGTACATTTCTATCTCGCACAACATGGATTTTATCCTCCAGACAACCCACAAGGTTTATGGTATGAACGATGGCCGAATCTTTCTTGAAGATGAGAAGATCCCCCATACCCATGCCCACGCCCATGGGTATGGCAAGCTTCCCCATACCCACTCTCACCAAAATGCTCCCCATTCCAGTGCGGAAGAATCATAGATCAGGACCAAGAAAGGAGAGAATGCCTTGACATGGGAAACTTCTCTATGTATATTGGTATTCAATTGCAATAAGAGACTCTGAGTCACATATGATGACTTCATGAAGAGCAAAGAAAAGAGTTGTTGGAAGGTCGTCAACGAGGTTTTTTATATATATATTTGAAAATATTATTGTTTTCGTTATTGTTTGTGTGGCTGTTCTTTTTACCTGCCAACGGCGCTATAGAAACTTCTCAGAAAAAGACCCCAAGTGTGAATGCCCGATTGAAGAGGGCTGTTCAGGCTGTGTGGTCCCAGATAAATCCAAAGAGAATGAATCCGGATGACCTCCGAATAGGAAAAACTGCGTGCCGACATTTATAACAATTACCCGTCCATTAAATGGCAGTATGACTCGGTCTTCGTAATAAGAGGCCTTCAGTTCTTTAGATAGGATACGATTTTCATCATGAAAAAAACCATCAAGATGCGAGAAATGGCCGATAACCAGAGCGGCAGGGTTAAACGGGTATCCGCCCCCGGTGCCATGGGAAGGAGGATACGGGAAATGGGGCTGGTTCCCAACGCGGACATCCAGATTCAAGGTCGCGCTCCCCTGAAAGATCCTGTGGCCATAAAGATAAGAGACTATGTTCTTACCCTGAGAAACAATGAAGCCGATCACATCCTCGTAGAGGTGGATCTAGCCGAGTAGGGGAAGATGAAGAAGCAGAAGATCACAATCGCCCTTTCCGGAAATCCCAATGTCGGTAAGACCACCGCTTTCAATGCCTTGACAGGCGCTAGGCAGCATATCGCCAATTATCCCGGTGTCACAGTGGAAAAAAATATGGGCAGCTTACTCACAAGGGCTATGACATCGAAGTGGTTGACCTTCCCGGCACCTATTCTCTCACCGCCTATTCTCTGGAAGAACTTGTGGCCAGGGATTTTCTGGTGAATGAGAGACCGGACGTGGTGGTGGATATCGTGGACGCTTCGAACCTTGATAGAAATCTTTATCTTGCTCTCCTGTTTATAGAGTTGGGTGTGCCGTTGGTCATTGCCCTCAATATGGTCGATATGGCAGAGGCCAGGGGAATTGAAGTGGATGAGGATGTTTTGTCCGCATTGCTTGATGTCCCGGTGGTTCCCACAGTGGCCACATCCAATAAAGGTCTTGATGAAGTTCTAGATAAGGCCATAGAGGTTGCCCTGAGTAAGCGAGAATGGAAACCTGCCGTCATTTCATATGGGGCCGATATTGATGAAAGTCTCAAGAAGATCGAGGATGTGATTAGAAAGAAAAATGGATATGACACGAAATATCTGCCCAGGTGGTTGGGTCTCAAGTGTCTGGAAGGGGACACGCAGATTCTAGAACTGATACAGGGCGATCCAAACACAAGTTCTAAGATCAATACGATCTGTGCCAAAACCAACAAACACATCATGAGGACTCTGGAGGAAGAGCCGGAAGGGATTATTGCGGATCATCGCTACGGGTATATAACCGGAATCACCAAGAAGGCAGTGAAGAGGAAGATTGAATCACGTCTGAATCTTTCGGACCAGATTGACAAGGTCCTGACCAATCGAATGATGGGCCCCATCATCATGATGGCTTTTCTCTATGGCATCTTTGAGTTCACTTTCACAGTCAGTGAAGGACCTGTGAACTGGCTGGGAAGTCTTTTTGCATTGTTAAGAGGTTCGGCCTCTTCATTCCTCCCCGAAGGTCATCTGCGGTCTTTGATCGTTCCCGGCATCATCGATGGTGTGGGGGGTGTTCTGGGTTTTGTGCCTCTTATTATGTTCATGTTCTTTTCCATTGCTATCATGGAGGACTCCGGTTATATGGCGAGGGTGGCCTATATGTTGGACAGGGTCCTTCGCTGGTTCGGGCTCCACGGAAATTCTGTGATGGCCCTTATTGTCAGTGGGGGGATCTCAAGGGGGCTGTGCGGTCCCCGGCGTGATGGCCACGAGGACCCTGAGAGACCCGAAGGAAAGGATTGCGACGTTGCTGGTTGTGCCCTTCATGAACTGCGGCGCCAAGTTGCCCGTATTTGCCATGTTGATCGCAGCCTTTTTCGCTGGGAACAAGGCCAAAATGATGTTTGTCTTTACACTGCTTTCATGGTCTTTTGCCCTGTTTGCCGCCAAAATCATGCGATCCACTGTGCTCAGGGGGCCCAAGACACCCTTTGTGATGGAACTTCCTCCCTACAGGCTTCCAACCTTTAAGGGACTATTGATCCACACTTGGGAGAGGACCTGGCAGTATGTTAAGAAGGCAGGAACAATTATTTTGGGGATTTCTATCATTCTGTGGGCCATGATGACTTTCCCACGATTGCCTGAACAGGAAATTCAGTCCTTTGACGCTGAACGTAGCAGGGTAAGGGCCTCTTTTCTGGCCGTACCAGAGGTAAAAATACTGATCAGGGATGAGAAAACTCTGCTGGCTTTGGGTACTCTTCTCCATGCATACCAAGAAACGGCCAGAAAAGATGAGGTGGACAAAGAGGAAGGTGACGATCATCCACTTAGGCCTGTGGTCAGGTCGATCTTGTCTGTGAAGGACTCTGAGAAGGTTGAGGACAAGAAGGGCAGAGAGCAGAGGGTCGCCTTGTCCTATCTGAACTTAGAAAAAGAAATGAACGCCATAAACGGGCGCGAGCAGGAGGCACAACTGAAGACGACTATAGCCGGAAGAATAGGTCATAAGCTGGGGAAACCCTGACAAGACTCATTGGCTTTGATTCTAGGACCAATATCGCTCTTGTAGGGGGTTTTGCCGCCAAAGAAGTCATTGTTTCCACATTGGGAACCGCCTATTCTCTGGGTGAGTTGAACCCTGAAGACAGCGGTTTACTCTCGGAGAGGCTTAGAAAAGACCCCGGCTGGAATCCTTTGACCGCCTTCACTCTCATCCTTTTTATTATGCTATATGTCCCCTGCTTCGTCACCTTGCTCAGCATTCGAAGGGAGAGTTCATGGGGGTGGGCCGGTTTCTCCATGATCTTCAACTTAATTACGGCATATTTGGTCAGCCTGGTGGTCTACCAGGTCGGTGTATCTCTTGGGCTGGGGTTATGATGTTTCCGGGTTATCATAAGACTTTCCAGCCACAAGTTCAGTCAGTCTCCTCCCCACAATAATGAACTCTTTTACCCCTAGAAAAATGAACATGAACATGCTAAAAGACTTCACTTCTGTTTCTTTAGGGAGATCGATATATGGAGAGAATCCCAATCACAAAGCGAGGACTTGAAAAGGTAAAGGCCGAATTGAGCCACCTGGAAGGCGTGGAAAGGCCTCAGAATATTCGAGCCATAGAAGAAGCCAGAGCCCATGGGGATTTGAGCGAAAATGCCGAATACCATGCGGCTAAGGAAACACAATCCTTTATCGAAGGCAAGATTATTGAATTAAGGGCCGTCGTCGGAAGATGCGAGGTGTTGGACATCGAGACAGGCCCGACGGATCGGGTCGTCTTTGGAAGAACCGTATTGTTGTATGACCTGAATACTGAGGAAGAGGTTACCTATCAATTGCTTGGCCCCTACGAGTCTGACCCCGAAAACGGCAAGATATCGGTCACATCCCCCTTAGGCCAGGCATTGATCGGCAGAGAAGCCGGAGATGAGGTCAGAGTGAAGACCCCTGGAGGCATTCAGGAATTCGAGATTGTCGAGATCCGGTAGAGACCATGGGACCAGAAGGATGATCAGACCTGGTTAGAGACGTTTCATGACAGTAAGAATCTTCATACACGGATTGGAAAGTAGTAATCAGGGTACCAAAGGACTTTTTTTTAAGAGAGAGTTCCCTGATATGATCATCCCAAATTTTCCGGGCACTCTTCAGGAAAGGATGCAAAAGCTCAATGGGACTCTTTCCAAAAAATCCGGGATACGACTTGTAGGTTCCAGTTTCGGGGGGCTAATGGCTGCTATGTTCGCCATGGACAATGAGAGCCGGGTTGACAGAATGATTCTTCTCGCGCCCGCGCTTAATTTGATGGGGTTCTCTGACGCCCACGAAAGAGAGATATCCGTTCCAACCTGGATTTACCACGGAAAAGACGATGAGGTGATTCCCCTGGAAACCATAGAAGGGGTGGCAAAGAAGACCTTTCGTCACCTCACCCTACATGCCGTGGATGATGACCATTACCTCCATAAGACTTTCAAGAACATCGACTGGCAAGAGCTCTTAAACTGATCTGTCGCTATTCCCTATACCCCTGAGGTACGGGATCGCCGTCCACATAGACATTGTTAGACTCATCCAATGCAAACCGACCTCTGGCTATCATTTCAATGGTCTGAGGAAAGATCTTCCAGTCCCCAACTTCTTTCAGACGGTCCTGATGTGCATCAGCGGCTTGAATGAGTTTCTCTTTGTCTCTGACTGACGAATCAAGAGAGTCAGACAGTTCAATCTGTAAGGGATCAGAGACCATCAGCAGAGGGCCTGTGTCTACACCTTGATCCGTCCAGAGCGTAGAAGATCGAAGCGTCGTCTCTCCCGCAGCTATGGCATCAAATACGGCGTTATCTCCCACATATTTTCTCTCCCCATTCTGCGCCAGGATGGAGAGATCTGCCGGATGAATATTCACACACCTGTTCAGGGTAGTATAACTCATATAGCCTCCGAGTGCGATAACATCAATCTCAAAGGCTGTAATGAGGCTGGCTGCGACACGGTCAAACTCCCTTCTAGCAAAAAGGCCCTCAGGAACACTGACTCTTCTGGGCAAACCCCTTAAACGGTGAAAGGCACGTATGTCGTAGCTGAAGTAAGGAATCCCCGTCTCATGGGCAATTCTTTCCCCACGACATACGCCGTCTGATCTATCGCTGAAGATGAATACAACCTCATAGGGTGAAGAGCCATGTTTTGATCTCTGGTGTTTCTCTCTCTCAAGGAGTCTTATGATATTGGTTCCAGATCCAGACATAAAGGCCGCCACTCTCATGGGCCGTTCCATCTCTTTTGGGTCAAATAGGGGGGTCAAAGGCATCTTTTTCATCCAAGAAAAGCTTTTGGGGGTATGGGTTTGTGGGAGAATCCCGCCATTTCCGTTTGTTATGCCTCCCCGTTCTGAGTTATAATGAAGGCTGAAGAATCAGAATAATAGAAAGGTTACTCAGGATGCCGTCGGATTATCGGGGTTTCTCTCCGGCCTCAGGGAATGTATAAGTCTAAGCTATATCCTCTTCGTTAATCAAGACAAAATATTCAGAAGAGTCTCCGGGGTGCACTTTTTTGGGGGAAGGATTTCACAGTGGTTGACAGGTTGATTCTGCATAGCCTTAGAACTATCGAGGAGGAATCGAACATCGCTTCGTGTGGGTATCGGCGCTGGCATAGTTTTTCCAGTCCAATTCAGCAATGAAATGATCATATAACTATGTATAGTTTTATGTAATTATTGTCTTATATATTGACAAATAATTAATTTTATGTATTAATAGGATTAATAAGGTCAGAAATTAATTATTGTGTGCCTTATGGTGCGATACATCAATTTTAGAAAGGAAAGGGCTGACAGAGAAAGGAATGTGTTTACTCCCGAGGCGAAGCAGAGGATTTTTGAAATCGCGAAGGGGGGGCTGAGAAAGATCAACAACCTGTGTGATCTATCCCTCTTAATCGAGCTCAGCAGGAAACACCAGATGATCGGTCCGCAGATCATAGAGGAGATTATGGACGATGGTGCGCTTTTCTGACATCGTAATAAATGAAGATAAGAAGGAACCGAGAGAGAAGGATCCCGCCCCCGAGATTAAAGGTGAAGGGGAAGAATCGATGCTGAGCAACGCTGAAATTGCAGGAGCGCTCAGTGATACACAGATTCTGAAAGTTAGAGGAGAGAGATCTTCTTATTCTCCTCCAGTGAAAGAGGAATGGAGTTCAGAAGTTATTGCCTATTATGATAAGTTTGTTCAAAGGGCGATGGAAACCAGGGACAGAGTAAGGAACGAACAGGGGATAAGTCCCTCTCCCATTCTTTCTGACCTTCACTATATTCTGAACCAGAATCTTACAGAAGAGCTTTATGAATATTCCATGTTCTGTCCTGGTGATTACGAGGAAATATTGGTCCATGACGTGAAGGTAACATTTGTGGCCCTGATTGTTGGAAAAGGGTTGGGCTATGATCTCAGGATGCTCTTGAAGCTAGGTCTTGCCGGGCTCTTGGAGAATGTGGGAATGTATAAGATTCCGAAGGATGTCTTGCAGAAGAGAGAGCAGCTTGATGACGAAGCGATGGCCTCGATACGGGAGCATCCCAAAAAGAGCTATGAAATCCTTGCGGAAATGGGGGAGAAATACCGTTGGTTGGCGGAAGTTGCTGTACAGGCTCATGAAAGAGCAGATGGCTCCGGCTATCCTTATGGGCTGAAAAAGGAACAGATCTATGAAATGTCCTTCATCATAGGATTGAGCGATGTCTATGTGGCCATGATAACCGACAGGCCCTACCGAGATAAATTCGTGCAGACCGATGCGATAAAATATATCATTGAGGAGGGCAGTGGGCAGTTCCCAACGGAAATCCGAAAGGTTTTTCTCAATCAGCTATCCCTTTTTCCTGTGAATACCTATGTGAGGTTAAACAACAAGTCCATAGGGCGGGTTCTGTGTACAGACAGGAATCAG
>CAZCCX010000088.1:0-8323 GCA_964497115.1 uncultured Desulfobacteraceae bacterium | reverse complement strand
AATAGTTGGGCTGATATGTGTACTGCTTGACGGGCTTAGGGTATCTTTCTGATTTAATTATTGAAGTTCAGCGCAGAAGTCAAGAAAAACAGACAGATCATAGGGTTCCACATCTAGGGCTAATTGCCCGTGTTTAGCTCCGAGTTTCCCTCATTCTGTTACGACTGAGGTTCGTAATCTTCACTTTAGCCAGAGTATGGACTAGCCTAATCTTCACCTCGAACTAAAAACACAAAACCCCACCTCTTTTAGTAAAGAAAATGGGGTTCTGATAATTAGTCCATATCACCCTCTTGATTTAGGGGGCCTGTGCCATATATTGACCGCAGAAAGGATTATCGAAATAAACCTTTGAAATAATTGTGGTGGGCGATGCGCGATTCGAACGCGCGACCTCTGGTTCCGGAGACCAACGCTCTATCCAGCTGAGCTAATCGCCCCTAACTCAATGGGGTGTTTCTTATCATTAAACGGTGTGGCGGTCAACATCGAACAGCTTCTCTTTCATATCCCCAGGAGCGAGCACCGGTTCAGACTGTGTCAAAGCTTCGAGCAGTCTATGTCCCAGAAGGTCAATTTCGTAATGCTTTAGTGCATTATTGCTTATTTGTGCACAGTTAAAAAATTTTAGATCTGAATGAATTAGTTAATGATAACCTTAAAAAATCTTGACAGTAAGAGGGATTTCTGCAAAAATTAAAAAAATAGGTTGAATTATGAAATCGTTACGCGATTTTTTCAAACACGCCTTGTATGCCTCACCGAACGCGGCATCTTTGACTGGTAGGCGTGTCTGCCTCAGGCAGGCTTCGGCGCTCTATTAGAAGGAAATACTATTAATTCAAGTTGAGCATATTTCAAGGACACGGGTGGTGCGCTATGACAGAAAAAGGGGATGAAATCACGGGCGAGGAGATTAGTGATGAGGATTTGTTCGATTTTAAACTAGATGATCTCTCTTTAGATGATCTGGACTCTGATGATTCAGAAGCTGAAGACTCGGAGGAAGATATCCTTGAGCTTGTTGATCTTGTTGAAGAAGGGGATAAGGATAAATACTCTGAAACCCTTGATAAGGAAATAGCCAAGTTGCTGGATGAAGAAGCTGACGTGGAAATGCTTGAAAAGGAAGACTCCGAAGTCCAGGCGGAAGGAGTATCTGCCCAGGAAAGGACCCTGGATGCGGGAGATGTCCTGAGTACAGCTGAAATCAGTTTTGATTTTTCAGACTCGGCTCTATCTGATAAAGGAGAAAAGGCAGAGGCATCACCTGAAGAAAAGGAAATCGGAGAAGAGCCAAAGGCAACGGAAGAACCTGCTGAATCGCAGGGGTTTGATCTTGACCTGAACGAAGCGTTTGAGCCTGAAACCGAAATCGAGGAAACAGGGGCCGGCGAAGAAGATTTTGTCAAGCCCGTTGAAGAGGAACCCCAACAGGAAGAGGAGTTAGATTTGGAAACCCTTTTGGAGCCCGAAGAGCCGGCTCCGGAAGAGGAAGTAGAACGTCTCGAGGAAAAGGTGAGTGACGCAGTCTCTGCCGAGCCCGAGCCGCCGGAAATTGAAGAGGTGCCGGTTGAACCCGTTGTTGGGATATCCGAAGAGAAGATTGAGAGTATTGTGGCGAGAGCTGTTAAAGGTGCGGTAGAGAGAGTCACCAGAGAAACTGTGGTCAATGCGGTAGGGGAAGTGTTCTCTGAAGAGAAGCTTGAAAGCATTGTGACGAGAGCCGTTGAAGGTGCCGTGGAGAGAGTCACCAGAGACACTGTGGTCAACGCGGCAGGGGAAGTATTCTCCGAAGAGAAGATTGAAAGTATTGTGACGAGAGCTGTTGAAGGTGCGGTAGAGAGAGTCACCAGAGAAACGGTCACGAATGTGGTGGGAGAGATCTTTTCTGAAGAGAAAATTGAAAGCATTGTGACGAGAGTGGTCGAAGGCGCTGTGGAGAGAGTCACCAGAGAGGCCGTGGCCAATGTCGCGGAAAAGGTCTTTACTGAGGCCATCGATGCCTTGAAGCAGAGTCTTGAACCCGCGTCAGATTGAGATTTGATCTAAGATTTCACTTTAATATTCTGAAAATATATGTTTAGTTAAGGGGTTGTATTTGCTACAACCCCTTTTTTATTGACCTTAAATGAGATCACAAAGCGATGTTGTGATCTCATGGAGATTTTTCAATCTATCGAGAATAAGGGAATTCTTGTAAGGCCCGAATTCATGCCTCGTACATGGGATAAGGGAGTCTTGCTCGGAATCCATGATTCCAATATTCCAGTGCGGAGCAAAGTAGAGCTAAATTCAATTGGGAGTATTCACGTATGCGGCGAGAGATACTAGCGAAAGGCTATGAACCACAAGAAGTAGAGAAAAGATGGTACCAATACTGGGAGGAGAACAATCTTTTTCGGGCGGAGAGCAAATCGGATAAAGAACCTTTTTCCATCGTCATACCACCGCCCAATGTCACAGGGTACCTTCATATGGGGCATGCGCTCAACAATACGCTCCAGGATATTCTCTGTCGCTATAAGAGAATGCAGGGGTATAACGTCCTATGGCAGCCGGGCATGGATCACGCGGGGATTGCGACTCAGAATGTGGTGGAGCGAGATCTGGCCTCAAAGGGTATGGATCGTCATCAGGTCGGGCGGGAGAGATTTATTGAACTGGTTTGGGAATGGCGTGAGAAATATGGGGGTGTGATCCTCAACCAGCTCAAAAGACTGGGGTGTTCCTGTGACTGGAGCCGGGAGCGCTTTACAATGGATGAGGGCCTGACAAAGGCTGTGAGGGAGGTGTTTGTACGGCTCTATGAAGAAGGACTTATTTACCGGGGAGATTATATCATCAACTGGTGCCCAAGATGTCATACGGCATTGGCGGATCTTGAAGTAGAACACGAAGATTTAGATAGTTCTCTTTACTACATCCGCTACTTGCTTGAAAATCGCGAGGGCTACTTGCTCATCGCAACGACACGACCCGAGACCCTTCTTGGAGATTCGGCGGTGGCGGTGAATCCAGAGGACGATCGCTATAAGGACCTTGCAGGGGCTCATGTGACCCTTCCCCTGCTAAATAGGTCCCTTCCGATCATTTTCGATTCCTACGTGGACAAAGAATTCGGGACCGGAGCCCTGAAGATCACACCTGCCCATGACCCCTATGATTTTGATATCGGCAACACCCATCAGCTTGAGAGAATAAAGGTCATAGACGAAGGCGGTAAAATGAATGATTTGGCAGGGCCCTACAAGGGCATGGACAGGTTTGAATGTCGAGAAAAAATCCTGAAGGATCTGCGCAAATCTGATCTCCTTGAAAAGATAGAACCGTATCGTCATGCTGTGGGGCACTGCTACAGATGCAAAACCATGATTGAGCCACTTCTCTCCAAGCAATGGTTTGTCAAGGTTGCCCCCCTTGCCAAAGAAGCGATCGCTTCCGTAAAGGACGGGCGAACCCGGATCGTCCCGATCCAATGGGAGAATGTCTTCCACGAGTGGATGAAGAACATCAAAGACTGGTGCATCTCCCGGCAAATTTGGTGGGGCCATCGCATACCGGCCTGGTATTGCGGTGAGTGTGGCAAGATTATCGTGGCCAGAGAGACCCCTAAAGCCTGCACAGCCTGTCACAGTGAAAATCTTCAGCAAGAGACAGATGTACTGGATACCTGGTTCAGTTCTGCCCTTTGGCCATTTTCCACCCAGGGTTGGCCTGATACAACTGATGAGTTGAACACGTTTTACCCGACCTCGGTGTTGGTGACGGCCTTTGACATCCTCTTCTTCTGGGTGGCAAGAATGATGATGATGGGTCTCCACTTCGCAGGTGACGTCCCCTTTTGTGAAGTCTATATCCATGCACTCGTCAGAGACGCGGAAGGCAAGAAGATGAGTAAGTCCAAGGGGAATGTGGTTGATCCCCTTCAGATTATCGACCGATATGGGACGGATGCCTTCCGATTCACACTGGCGGCCCTTGCGGCACAAGGACGGGATATCAGGCTTTCCGAGGAGCGAATCGAGGGATACCGACATTTCGTCAACAAGATATGGAACTCAGCGCGTTTCGTCTTGATGAATCTGGATGAGGATACTCAGGTTGAAGAGAAGAGTACTTCTCATATCCTTTCGGAGAGATGGATTCTAACCAGGCTCGGTCAGATCAGCGGAGAGATGGCCAAGGCTTTGGATGACTACCGCTTTAATGACGCGGCCGGTCTTTGCTATCAATTTGTCTGGCATGAATTCTGTGATTGGTACGTGGAAATGGCCAAGCCGGGGCTATCTGGAGAGGATGAAACTCTAAAGCGATCCACCCAGTCTACTCTTTTAAAGGTACTCGTGGCTGTCCTGAAGCTCACTCATCCCTTTATGCCTTTTGCCACCGAAGAGATCTGGCACAGGCTCCCGGGAAGTCAGGGGAGTATTATGAAGGCCAAGTTCCCGGAGGCCTCTGACTTTGCCGTCGATCCTCAGGCTGTGAAAGAAATGGATCTCCTTATGGGGGTTGTTTCTGGAGTGCGCAACATTCGGGGGGAGATGAATATCGGCCCCTCTAAGAAGATCAGTGTTCTCATAGAAATGCCGGATGAAGAGGATGCCAATGTGATTCGTCAGAATATCGTTCATGTTCAGAATATGGCCAGAGTGGACTCTGTTGAGATTGATTCCAGTATTCCCAAGCCCGAGGCCTCTGCAACCGCAGTGTTTGCCAAGAATCAGGTTCATGTGTTACTCAAAGGCTTATTGGACTATGATGAGGAACGCAAGAGATTAAAGAAAGAGATCAGTAAAGTTGAAAAAGACATTGGTGTTCTGGATAAAAAACTGTCTAATCAAGGTTTCTTAAAAAATGCCCCTCCTGAGATTGTGGATGATGTCAGGGCAAAGGTTGAGTCGTTACGGCTAAAACTGGAGAAGCTGGACCAGAACTTGAGCTTCTTTCAGTCCTTAATTGACTAGAGGATGAAATCGTGCCGAAGTCGCTATTCCATGAGGTGAGTCATGGTAACGTATGCCATCGAATTTGAGAATGTATGGTTTTCCTATGAGAGGTCCACGGTTCTCCGAGAGGTGAGTTTTTCCCTTGAACAGGGAGAATTTCTAGGCATTATCGGCCCTAATGGCGGTGGAAAGACCACTCTTCTAAAACTCATGTTAGGCATATTAAAGCCTGACAGGGGGCGGATACGTATTCTAGGACAGGCCCCCCACGATGCCAGCCATAGGGTGGGATATGTCCCTCAGGGGACGGATTTCAATCGGAGCTTCCCAGTCTCTGTCCTGGACGTGGCCCTAATGGGGCGGATGAGCACATCCCGTATTGGCCGGAGATACTCCAGGGAAGATCGGGAAAAGGTGAAAGACGTTCTTGAAAAAGTTGGTATGTGGGGTTATCGAAATAGACCCATTGGAAAACTTTCCGGAGGGCAAAGGCAACGGGTCTTTATCGCAAGAGCCCTGGTCACCAATCCTGAAATCCTATTTCTTGACGAGCCCACAGCCAGCGTCGACTCCGAATTTCAGACAGACCTCTATGATTTCCTCAAGGCTCTAAACAAGGAGGTGACGATAGTGGTCATTACCCATGATATCGGAATCATCTCCGCCCATATGAAATCCATAGCGTGTGTGAACAAGCAGTTTATCTTTCACTCAGGCGCGGAGATTACTCAAGAGATGCTCGATATGGCCTACCAATGTCCGGTGGATTTAATCGCTCATGGTCTACCTCACCGTGTACTGCACACTCATAAGGAGGAGTGACGTGTGGGAAGTGCTGCAGTTTGAGTTCATGAGAAATGCCTTGTTGGCCGGAATTCTCGTCAGTATCACGTGTGGAATCATCGGCACGCTGGTTGTTGTAAACCGAATCGTCTTCATATCCGGAGGTATTGCCCATGCCGCCTACGGGGGTATTGGAGTGGCCTTTTACATGGGCTTCCCAGCTTTTCTTGGCGCTGCCTTGTTTTCCTTTGCTGTTTCAATGGTCATGGGCGTCGCAAGCTTAAAAGACAAACAGAGAGTAGATGCCATCATTGGCGTTATGTGGGCTGTGGGCATGGCGCTGGGCATCATATTCATAGACCTCACACCAGGATATAATGTGGATCTCATGAGCTATCTTTTTGGGAGTATCCTGAGCGTGGCAAAGATCGATATCTGGTTCATGTTGTCTCTCAGCATGGTCGTCCTTTTGATCGTTTTCGTATTTTACAAGGAATTTCTCGCCATGTCCTATGATGAGGAATTCTCTTTTGTCGTGGGTATTCCTGTGCGGACCCTCTACTTCATTCTGCTCGGTATGATAGCGTTATCTGTGGTCATGATCATCAAAATTGTTGGCCTTATCCTCGTCATTGCCCTGATTTCAATCCCTCCATACATTGCAGAAAAATACACCATATCTCTTGGTAAGATGATGATATTCTCCTCCATACTGGGTATATTCTTTACCTTAACAGGGCTATGGCTATCCTACAGTTATAACCTTACTTCCGGCGCCACGATCATTTTGGTGGCCGGTGCGGGTTTTTTTATCTCCTTGGCCTCTGATTTCATCAGGCACCCTTCAAAAGAATCGGCCTCTTAGAGCCTTTCGCCTAAAAATTCTGTAAAATCAAAGGCCTTTTTGATTAATGGAGATTGCTACTTGTGCGTTTTGAAAGAATTCCATTGACTTAGAGAGTCGCTTTCGTTAATTTGTGAGGCTTTGTAGGCCCATTGCCTATCAGCTCAGGAGGTTCATCATCTATGGCGAGTCACAAAAAGAGTGAGCGGCGTCGAGAGATTGACCGCAGACGGCGGCGCAAGAAGAAGAGACTGAAACAGATTGCCAAGGAAAAAGGCTACGTTCCGAAGTAAGAAGATTTTGATTGAATCACAGCGATTGAAGGCTCCCTCAGCCTTTGGCCCACAGGGTCTGGTCCCCAATACGACACCTTGACATTCCTATTCGAGGAGAGTAATAAAAGCATTCCCTGTTATATTTTGAATGATAAACTACCCCGCCGCAGAGAAGCGGGGTATCTACAGAGGCATTGTAACGCCGCAAGCGGCGGGGAATCAGATCCTTGTCCGTCTCCGGCGGATTGAAAAGAGAGACAAGTATGGCTTCACACACAAAAAAGGCAAAAAAGATTCGCGGAAGGAAGCAAGCGCCTAACAAGGTCAATCTGAAGGCGAATAAGAAACGTATCGAAAAGAACGCAGAGATTTTGAGGGAACTGGCAGAAAAGGACCCATCTTAATTTTTACTGTTTCTCCTCCTTAACCAAGCTCTTTGCCACTTGTTCGAAGGTATTTGCCATCCGGCGCCACGAAAAATTCTCTTCTACATAGTCCCGACAGGCTTGGGGGGCCCATCTTAATCTTTGGGGGGCGTGGACCACTTCTTCTATTTTGCTTTTTATATGTTGCCAACCGGTACCATTAAACAGCAATTCCCGGTCAAATGGTCCAATGACCTCAGGTATGCCTCCGATCGGCGTTCCCAATACCGGTGTTCCGCTCGCCATGGCCTCCAGGATAACTAACCCAAATCCTTCAAGTTTTCTGGTTGGGAGGACAAAGAAATCTGAAGCTTGATACATTTGAGGGAGATCTTCTTCCGGGATATGACCTAAGAAATGGACAGCGTTCTGGAGAGCGGAATTTTGAACCTTCCGTTTTAGATTCTCTCCCAGAAATCCCTTTCCGCCAATGAGGAGTAACCCCTTGTCTCTCATAATATCACTTTGATTAAATGCCTCAATGAGATTTTCTAAACCCATTCTGGGGACCAGATTTCGGACTGTCAAAAAGATGGTTTTGTCCTGGGAAAGGCCTAATGTATCCCTGACAGCGCGTTTGCCTCCGATTGGCAGGCGGTAGCGATTCAGATCCACACCGCCGGGGATCTTGATCAGTCTGGTTTGGGGGTACGAATGGATCTTTGAGACCCTTTCAAGCATATACCGGCTGAGGACGATAACCTTGTCTGCCTTGCGGAGAACCCGTCTCTCCAACTGTTTCATCAAAAAGGCGATGGCACCGTCCTTTATTCCCGGTTCTGTATACTCCCGTTGTTTCTTAATCAGAAATTCCTCATGCCACGGGGAATGGAAATAATGAATGGTGGGTGTGTTCCTCAAGGGAGTCGACATAAGCGGCCCGATACTGACCAGGCTTTGGTGTGTGCAAACCAGATCAAACGAGATATCTCGAGTCAAGTATCTGTTTAGAGAGGCAGTGTTTTTTATTTCTGAAAGAAACGAGAGAAAAGACTCCTTTCTTGTGGATCGAAATCGATGAACAGAAAGATTGTGGTGGATTTCTTG
>CAZCCX010000087.1:0-8411 GCA_964497115.1 uncultured Desulfobacteraceae bacterium | reverse complement strand
AAGTGGTCCATAGGATTCACGTTGAGGAATTATATCAACCTGGATTGGCAAGAGATGTGAATATGAGATTGACGGAGCCGGAGCCCGATGGTCCGGGTCAATTGATCGACTACGAGACGGAGATTCTAAACAAGCAGGGGGAATGTGTATCTGTGCGAATCTCAGGCTCCTTGCTGCAGGACGGGGATTCGCTGGTCAGGAGCGTGGGATACTTCCATGATATGACACGAGAAAAGCAGATCATGGGCCAACTGATGGAGTCTGAAGAGAAGTATCGAACCATTCTGGAAGCCATTGAAGACGGGTACTATGAGGTTGACCTTGAAGGGTATTTGACGTTTTTCAATAAGTCTTTTTGCCGAATCTTGGGATATTCTGAAGATGAATTAATTGGGAGGAACTTACGGGAATTCAGCGATGAAGAAGACGCCAAGAAAGCGTATGATGGCTTCAACAAGGTCTTCACCACCGGAGTTCACGCTGAAGGTTTTGTCTGGCAGATGAACAGAAAGGATGGATCTAAGAGGTACGTGGAATCATCCATATCACTGATTAAGGGTTCTAGAGGTAAAATTGTCGGGTTTCAAGGCATTACCCGTGACATCACTGAGCGTAAACTGACAGAGGAGGCCTTAAAAAGGGCGAAAGAGGAGGCTGAGACCGCCAACATCGCCAAGAGTGAGTTCCTGGCCAATATGAGCCACGAGATCCGTACACCCATGAACGGTATCATCGGCATGACGGAATTGACCTTAGGGTCCACACTCACCCGGGAGCAGCGTGAATATCTGCAGATGGTCAAGATGTCCGCCGATTCACTGCTGGCCCTCTTGAATTCTGTTTTGGACCTGGCAAAGATCGAATCGCGCAAAATAGAGCTGGAAGAAATCGACTTTGACCTGCGTACCACCGTAGAGCACGCTGTGCAGACCGTGGCGGTGAAGGCCGGAGAGATCGGGCTTGAGCTGACCTGCCGCATCAGACCCGAGGTCCCTACTGCTCTGGTGGGAGATCCTTCCAGATTGAGGCAGATCCTGATTAATCTGTTGGCTAACGCGGTTAAATTCACTCATAAGGGCGATGTCAGCCTTGATGTCAGGATAGAAGTCGAAGACGATTCTTCAGTGCTTCTTCATTTCATCGTCTCTGATACGGGTATCGGAATTCCTCCTGATAAGTTGGAGACTGTTTTTGAGAGTTTTCAACAGGTCGACGGCTCTATTACGCGGGAATACGAGGGGACCGGCCTGGGTCTGACCATCTCGAAAGAGCTTGTGGAACTGATGGGAGGAGGCATCTGGGTGGAGAGTGTGCTGGAAAAAGGGAGTACTTTCCATTTTACGGTCCGCTTTGAGTTGAGCGATAAGGAGATTACGGACTCCCTTTCATTGAAGGACCAGGAGATAGCGGGTCTGCGGGTGCTTATTATAGACGACAATGCCACGAATCGGCTCGTCTTTCATGAGATGACATCATTATGGGGTTTGGAACCCACGGAAGTAGCAGGTGGGGAGCAGGCGTTTGCAGAACTGGAGAGAGCACACCATACCGGGCGGCCCTATCATCTCATTCTTCTTGATCTTCAAATGCCGGAGTTAGATGGGTTTGAGGTGGCCAAGAGGATAAGAGAGAACCCCATTGGTTCTGACCTAGAGATCCTTATGTTGACATCCCTAGGCATGAAAGGGGACGCTGAGCGCTGTAAGGAGATCGGGATAGGGGCGTATTTGGTCAAGCCGGTGAAACAGGCGGAACTTCTGGATGGAATCATGTTGGCTTTGGGACGACCTAGAACGGACAAGGGCCCGTTCATCACCCGCCACACGATTCAGGACATTAGGAGGAGATTTAGAAGTCTGCTGGCGGAAGACAACTTAGTAAACCAGAATCTGGCTCAAAAGATGCTGGAAAAGAGAGGGCATCATGTCACCATTGTGTCCAATGGCCTGGATGCCCTGGATGCCTTAGAAAAGGAGCGTTTTGATCTTGTTCTGATGGATGTCCAGATGCCTAAGATGGGCGGCCTGGAGGCCACAAAATGTGTGCGTGACAGTGAGAGAGAGGAAGAGCATATCCCCATTATAGCCATGACGGCCCATGCTATGAAGGGGGATAGAGAGATGTGTCTTTCCGCGGGCATGGATGACTACGTGGCCAAGCCTATAAAGGCAGATGAACTGTTCACAGTGATTGAGAGAGTAGCCGGGGAATTCTTGGGTCGCAGTAAAGAATAGGTTCTTGATTTCCAAAGGCAGACTGACGAGGCCTTACTCATTTTTAAATCCCGTATAATCAACGTCTCGAGTGAAGTAGAGAACTCCCGTAGATCATGCATATCATCTCTTCTTTCATGGTGTGGAAAAATCCAACTCGCCTGTGGAAAAATCCAACATAGCAGATAACTATCTAAGAAAACGAATTAAAGTCACTGATTGTCCCCACTATCGGGCCACCTGGGATAGTAGATTGTAGGATATCCCCTCAGTCTTTCCGTGCAGCCGACGGCCGAATAAAGACCCCACTTTGCGCTGCAAAAGAATAATTGCATTCTAATATCAAATACTTAAACATCTAGACAAAGACCCCTTCTCTGGAATGGCACGGCCCTTGCTCTATTTACACACTGAAAGTCGCGGATAAAAAACCAAACAAGGGGAGAGAAAAATGGCTGAAAAGACAAGATCTGATCAAAGGAGTCACGTGGGTTATGGGTCTTCATACCGCAAGGGGAACAGTCAGGATATGGGCGTCGAATCGGGAATCGGTGCTGTATTGGGCGGTCAGGTTTGGATGGTGAAACCGGACAAGCAGGCCCAGACAGCCAATCCCTGTTTGTGGATGCAGGCAGGTGTAGTGGAGTTTAAGAACTGCAATAATTTTGGGGACTGCACATCCTGTAAATACGACCTGGGCATGCAGAAGAAGGTGGAGCAAGGCAAGCAGATCAGTTGGCAGAATGCCATGAGGAAAAAGGAAGGACTGGAGAGGATTTGTCGCCACAGTCTGACCCGTCGTATTGAGAAGAGGAGTTGTGCCTATGATTATGCCTGTTCAACATGTGAGTTTGATCAGTTTCTTGAGGATGTCTGGTCTGTCAAAACCAAGACCGTCCCCCATGAAGTACAGACCGTCAAAGGCTTTCAGGTTCCCATGGGCTACTATTTTCACAACGGGCACACCTGGGCTCGAATTGAGAGTGGCGGATATATTCGGGTCGGGATGGACGACTTCTCCATGAAGCTTCTTGGCCGGGCAGATGCCCTGGATCTGCCTCTCATGGGCAAGGAACTGGATAAGGATAGAGTGGGTTGGGGGCTGAAACGTGAAGACAATTTGGCCGATGTGCTCTCGCCTGTTGGCGGCGTCATCACTGAGGTCAATCCCAGGCTGAGGGAGAGTCCCGAAGTAGCCAATCAGGGCCCCTATGAAGAGGGTTGGCTGTTTATGGTTCGTACGCCTGACATCAAAGGCACCATCAAGCAGCTTATGACGGACGCGGAGAGCCTTACCTGGATGAATGGAGAATTGAATAAGCTGGAGAACATGATAGAGGATGTGGCCGGACCCCTTGCGGCGGATGGCGGTTATCTGGGCGAAGATATTTACGGCAGTCTTCCGGACCTGGGTTGGTCAAACTTGACCAAGACTTTTCTTAAGACCTGATACTGATATTCATTCTTTATTAGCGCCGAGGGCGCGGTTGACAAAATCGCATAACGATTTTATGGAGCGTAGCATGGAATCAATGGACTCAAGACATGGATTGACACAGGAAGAACCTCGCCCCTGCGTTTGGGAACAGGCAGGGGCGGTTTCCCGAAAGCTATGCAGCATCAGGTACGATTGCCCGTCTTGCCGCTTCGACAGAATCATGCGGAGTATAGCAGATGAGAATAAGCGGCTTAAGCAGGAAGGCAGAGTTCCCGAGGGGAAGCGGGGTAAGATCATCTCATGGCAAGAGGCCATGAGGACCCGGCCTGCATCCCGGCGACCCTGTGTCCATCATATGAGAGGGAACATTTCATTCAGGGCGTGCACCCATGATTACCGGTGCGCCAACTGTGACTTCGACCAGTATTTTCACGATCAATACGTCGTGCACGCGGTGGTCCGTCCTGTTGACGTGCTCGATGTCAAAGGATTCAGAATCCCTCAGGGCTATTACCTCCATTCCGGACATACCTGGATCAAGGTTGAAGAGAGTTCTATAGTAAGGGTGGGGATAGACGAGTTCGCTTTACGTCTTCTGGGGCCGTTTGACCGTATTGAGGCCCCCCTCGTGGGAAAGGAAGTTCAGCAGGGAAGGGCGGATATTGATGTGGTGCGTGGCGCACACAAGGCCGGTCTTATTTCCCCGGTGAGTGGCGTGGTGACGGCCGTCAATGCCAAGCTAAGGGAAGAGGGGGATGCGGCCGGTCAAGATCCTTATTCAGAGGGATGGGTGACAACTATTCACACCAAGACATTGCGTCAAGACCTGAAAAACCTGATGATCCATACAGAAAGCGCTGAGTTTATGGAGGATGAAGTGGCGCGTCTTTACCAGGTCATCGAAGAAACCGCAGGCCCCCTGGCCGCTGACGGAGGTCACCTGGGTCATAATATCTATGGTCACATGCCCGAATTGGGTTGGGAGAGACTAGTCAAGAGCTTTCTCAAAACCTGAAAAATCAGCCAGAAGATAGTCTCAACGGCTGGGTCGGCGGATTACTTTCCCGCCGGCCTTTTTTCTGTTATTTTTTTCTTCTTATATTTTCTTTAAGACCGTCACTAATAACGCTAACATACAATTATATCGGCAAGATATGCCCCTTTTTTTTCAGAGAGCGAAGCGAAGCTGTGCCCACTTTGTTTGCAGCAAAAGAAGTGTCGCTTGTACCGGGAACGCAGACTGAGATCTTTCTTCAGCTGTACCATCACCCTTTTTCTTTGCAGAGGCCTCCAGATTAAAAAAGTTGGTCAAATTTGCGTGAACGACATTATCTATTATCTAGGAGTCCCAGCACCGAAGAACCCCTATGGGGGTCAATTTCGACCCCCCATGCCTTATGTTATTCTCCTTGTCCTTTTCAGAGTCTATTTTTTGATCTGGAAATGAGAGAGGTTCTGTGGTAGATTGCCCGCACACAAGGAGGCAAAAGGACCGAAAGTTCACACTTTTGTTACACCCTGCTTTCTGAACCGATGGATAGGATAAAAAAGGGGATGTTTAACAGCCTGCAAATTGTTAAGTATTCCAACATGTTATACCTTCATCAATTATTGATAAGCCACCGTAGCTCAGTTGGTAGAGCACCTCACTCGTAATGAGGATGTCTGCGGTTCGACTCCGCACGGTGGCTCCACTAAAATCAACTGGTTACACAGAGTCCTGTTTCTCTTCTTCTGAAGAAATCCCCCAAATTGTTACCATTCGCTTTGAAAACGGTCGCATCAAGCCTCTTTGCCGATTCCTGATTGACGGTATTCATGAGGTGCCCATAGGTATCCATGGTGACGTTGATAGAGGAATGTCCTATTTGGCTTCGAATGTACTTGGGGTGCTTGCCCTGGGTAATCAAAAGGCTGCCAAAGCTATGTCTTAGATAATGGAATCTGATCTTCTCTATTTCATCGGCCTCAGAATGTCCATTTTTTCAGAATCCTGGTAACGCGAACGGCCTTTAGATTTTTCCACAACCTGGACCGGATTTGAGTCAATATACCTCTGTCGTACAGCGATTTTCATCAACTTTGGCTCATAAGCAAAGGCATTGACAGGATGATTGTCCAAAGACTAACCTATCCTTTGGGATCACTCACAATGTTGGAGGAGAACAAGAGTCATTACAATATCAGTGTTCAATGTTTTGAGGTGAGTTATGCCAAGATTTAAGACAGCCGTATGTATCTGTCAGCTTCTCATTGGACTAACACTTCATATGGGGTGCAACATGGGTAACAAGAACGCTTCTGAAAACACAACCCCCTCGTCATATTTCTCAGAGCGGAAACGTATGGTTGAATATCAGATAAAGGTGCGAGGAATTGACGACAAAAAGGTAATCGACGCCTTTCTCAGAGTTGAGCGTCACCGATTTGTTCCGGATAGATATATTCCTCATGCCTATGAAGACCGTCCCCTGCCAATTGGAGAAGGGCAGACCATATCTCAACCCTATATTGTTGCCTTTATGACCCATGTCTTGAGTCTATCAAGGACCGACAAGGTGTTGGAGATAGGGACCGGTTCAGGGTATCAGGCAGCTATTTTGGGGGAATTGTGTGACAATGTATTTACAGTCGAAGTCATCCCATCATTAGGCCGAAAAGCGGAAGGCCTGTTAAAAGAGTTGGGCTATGAAAAAGTGAGGGTTAAGATAGGCGATGGCTATGAAGGCTGGAAAGAACACGCGCCATATGACGCAATCATTGTAACCTGTGCTCCAACACATGTCCCTGAGCCTCTCAAGGAACAATTGAAGGAGGGAGGAAGAATGGTTATCCCGGTGGGTGAGGCGAGCAATCAAGAGCTGGTTTTGTTGCGGAAGATAGGGGACAGGTTAAAAGAAGAAAAGAGACTTGCCGTGCGGTTCGTGCCCATGGTCAATAAGACGGGAGAGAAATATTGATTTTGAGCGAAAGTCTCAGGAACGATGCATGAAGAAAGAGAAACGGAAACAAAGACAGATAAAGCCGTTTCACAGAAATGTGGTCCCGGTTCTAGTTGTGTTATTGATAGCGGGAGGTGTCTTCCTATTTAGCCATGGCGGAGACGATCAGCGGGTTGCCGTTTCACAAGAAGGACAGACCTGGTACGACTATGAAATCGTGAACGCATACCCACATGACCCCTCAGCCTTCACTCAGGGATTGATCTATCGTGATGGGTATTTGTTTGAGAGCACCGGTCTCTATGGAGGCTCCAGCCTAAGAAAAGTGCGCTTGAAGACTGGCGAAGTCGTCCAGAGGAAGACGATCCACTCAGACTATTTTGGAGAGGGGCTCACGGACTGGGAAGACCATCTTGTGCAGCTCACGTGGAAGTCCAACATCGGCTTTGTCTACGATGCTCTGACATTCGAATTGAAGAAGACCTTCAGATATCCTGGTGAGGGCTGGGGCCTGACCCGTGACAAAGACCGACTTGTCATGAGTGACGGAACGTCGAGCCTCCGGTTCTTGGATCCGGACACGATGAGAGAAACGGGGCGTCTGGAGGTCATAGACAACGGATTTCCGGTATCGATGTTAAACGAACTCGAGATGGTGAGAGGTCAGATCTTTGCCAACGTCTGGAACACTTACGAGATCGTGATTATCTCGCCACAGTCCGGGCATGTGACCGGGCGGATCTCCCTCGTCGGCCTTCTTGAGAAATACAAGGTGAGCACAGAAGTCGATGTCCTGAACGGTATTGCCTATGACCCTGAGAGAGACAGACTCTTTATTACAGGAAAACGTTGGCCCAAGCTGTTCGAGATCAGACTCAAGGACACTGAATAAGAGCAGCAAGAAGCGATATAAACAGCTCAAGTTACTTACGCACTCAGGCTTTTAGATGATAGAGATGGACATATGAAACAGAAAGCCATTCAAGACTATTATCCGGATGAACTGAACCATTGCTATGGCTGCGGCCAACTCAATGAACATGGTCTTCAGATCAAGAGCTTTTGGGACGGTGAAGAGGCTATTGCCATTTTTCATCCCAAACCCTATCATACGGCCTTCCCAGGCTACGTCTATGGCGGTTTGATCGCTTCGATCATTGATTGCCACAGCATAGGGACAGCTGCTGCTGCGGCATATCAGGAGCAGGGTCGTGAGATGGGGTCTAATCCGGCGCTACGCTTCGTAACCGCATCATTGCACGTGGAGTACGTGAGTCCGACCCCCATTGGTCTCCCTTTAGAGGTCCATGGGAGGGTAGAGGAGGTCAAGGGCCGGAAAGTGCTGGTGCATACAACGGTGTCAGTCAACGGTGAGGTGTGTGCTAAGGCTCAAGTACTGGCAGTGAAGATGCCGGAGCATTTGAAGCCGAACCGCGAATCTACATGAGTACTCAATATACACAAAATGTGTTGGCTTGCTACAATATCAACTATTATGTTACAGGTCATAGGATGCTGATGTCACTATCCAAATTGTGGAGCAAACCGTCGCATTTATAACCCGCCACACTTCTGTTGGAAATCCGTAAGTCAATTTGGCTGATAGGTTTGTTGGTCTTGGGTATGTAACAGTACCGACACTCCCCCAATCCGGACCAACTTCGCTTGCCCTTGTAGCAGTGCTAGGAGGCTGTCCGAGAATGCCCTTTTTCCCAGACTCTTCGTCATACCCGAAAAAATTATCCTCGGAATATCAACTATATGCCTGTGGTAATTTTTTCGGGCAGTCCTCGATTTTGGAAAAAATTGCTATTCTGG
>CAZCCX010000086.1:0-8422 GCA_964497115.1 uncultured Desulfobacteraceae bacterium | reverse complement strand
GCCCACCGGCTTGGGAGAAGGGAGAAATCTGCTCGTGGTCAGGACATCGGATGTCCTGGTCTCTATCGCGGGAGGTTACGGCACCCTATCGGAAATTGCCCTGGCCCTAAAGGCCGGGAAACCGGTCATCGGCCTTGAGACATGGGAGCACATTCAGGGCATACAATACGTCTCACACCCTGATGAGGTGATTGAGAAGATAAATGAGATCGATTAGGTATTCAGGCCGAAGGTTGAAGTCAGGGCCCTTACCTTCTCCATAATCTCCTCAGGGTCCAGGGTCTGAAAAATCCGGTCTCTCAAGAGAATCTGTCCGTCAACGATGACATCTCTGACATCAGCGCCATTGGCCGAATAGACCAGGGACGAAAACGGATTGTAAAGGGGGACCAAATGGGGGCTCTGAAGATCTATCACAATAATATCGGCCTTTTTCCCCTTCTCAATGGTGCCTACTTCTTGTTCAATCCCCAGAACCGCTCCTCCCCATGAGGTGGCCATTTTCAAGACCGTCCCTGCCTCCATGTTCACGGGATCGCCGGTAGAAACCTTGCCCAGTTTTGCAGCCGTATCCATCTCCTGAAAGAGATCCAAGTCGTTATTCGAGGCACAGCCATCCGTTCCAAGACCGACCTTCATCCCTAAGCTTACCATCTCCGCTATTTTAGCCGCCCCTGAGGACAATTTCATGTTACTTTCAGGCACATGAACAATCCTCACGCCTCTCTCTGCGAGAAGCTCTATCTCATCCCGGGTCAAGTGTATGGCATGGGCAGCAACGAGCCCTTCATCCAAGATATCCAGTTTGTTCAAATAATGAACAGGTCGTTGCCCTGTCTTTTTGATGATCTCATCAACTTCATCTGAAGTCTCCGAGAGATGAATCTGTAAGGGGAGAGAAAAACCCCTTGATATCTCCATGGCCCCTCTAAGGGTCTTCTCCGAACAGGTGGCAGGGCTGTGGCAGAACATACCAGGGGAGATCAGATCTGAGAAGCCAACCCATTTTTCGATGAACTCCGTGGCCTTGATCAGATTTTCCCCCGGGTCGGGTACGCCGGGAGCAGGGAAGTCTATAACCCCTTGGGCCAAATGGGCTCTTAGACCCGCCCTGTGAACAGCCTGAACCGTATCATCCTCGAAAAAGTACCCATCCATGAGACTTGTCGTGCCTGAAGCAATCATCTCAAGACAACCCAAAAGCGAACCCCAATAGACGGTCTCAGGTCGCAAGTGCTCTGATTCCATCGGGAAAATCTTATCATAGAGCCATTCTCTGAGGGGCAGATCGTCTGCCGAACCCCGGAAAAGGGTCATGGGTGTGTGGCAATGGCTGTTGATCAGGCCGGGCATGATGATACAGCCTGAGGCATCGATTACTTCCGCATTCGCGGGGGATGAAAAGGCCTCGTCCATCACTTGAACATCAACGATTCTGTTCTTTTTCACACATACTCTGGCCGGGTTAATCGGGTCCTCCCCGTCCACCATGGTAATCAAGATACCGCCCTCAATGATTATATCCGGTTCGTCGTGAGATGAATCGCCGAGAGATCTTGCAGTGATATCCAAATGGGTCATAACTCAGCACTCTTGGGGGAAACGCCTTGTCTGTGATGAAAGGCGTGGTCTTTTGTCTCGGGAACAGAGTGTCCGACAAAGTCTTTGTGACAGCGCAACCGTGGTAACGGGAAGGTTAACATAATCAAATTTGCTTGACATGTCCACATGATCTGATAGGAAACCTTTACGAATTTTTTGTTGCGGAGGTTCTTGAACCGAGTTATGGCGATTATAGCCCCTTTTAAGGGTATGGCATACAATTTTGAAGCATTTTCCGATATACCTAAATTGCTTGCCCCCCCGTACGATGTCATCTCTGAGGAGGAACAGGAGGAATATTACCAGATAAACCCCTATAACGTCATCCGGCTAACCTTGGGGAAGAGGAAGACCGGAGATTCGGACTGGGATAACCGATACACGCGATCTGCTGAGCTTTGGGAGAGATGGCAATCTGAGGAAGTTATAATGCCGAGCAAGTCCCCTTCCATGTACGTCACATCTCTTACCTATGATCTCGGCGACGGCAGTGGGCCAAGGACCAGATGGGGTCTCATTGCCCTCGTACGCATAGAAGAGAAGGGCTCGGGGGTAGTCGTTCCCCATGAAAAGACCTTTTCAGCCCACAAGGATGACCGCCTAAAATTGATGAGGGCCAGCAACGCCCAGTTCAGCCAGGTTTTTGCCCTCTACGAAGATCCTGAGAATACCGTGTTCGAGGCCCTGAAAGGGCCCATCCACGCATCGCCACAAGTCTCTTTCCAACTCCATGATGGTACAAGCCATCAGATGTGGACCGTACAGGATCCAAGTATCTTTATGCAGGTGGCATCTGCTATGCGTAAAAAGCCCATTATTATTGCCGACGGCCATCACCGTTATGAAACGGCCCGGGACTTTAGAAACGTCATGAGGGCAAGATACGGCCGGCGTCCTCCAAACAGGTCCTACGAATACGTCATGATGTACCTGACAAATATGAATGATGTGGGACTGACCATATTGCCTTCTCATCGTATGGTCAAGAGATGTCAGTCTTTCAAGCTTGAGACTTTTCTCGAAACCCTCAGACAATGGTTTGAAATCACCACCCTGCCCCCCTCGAATTCTGACCTGTCTCCCAGGCACCTGATGTTGAAAAAGGCCCTTGAAAAAAAGGGTCATGTCACCTCTGCCATTGGGTTCCATCACCATGGGGATCATACAGATTATATTCTTACCCTGAAGCAAGGGGCTCGGGATGAGATGGGAGAGGATCTCCATGATTCGCTCAAAGAACTCGACGTCCTTGTCCTCTCCCGGTTGATCTTTCAAAAGGCCCTGGGTTTCAGCGAAGAAGACATGGACAATGAGAAAATCTTTAATTATCAAAGTGATATGGAAAAAGCCCTTTCGCGGGTTGATGCAGGTGATTATCAGATGACATTTCTGGTCAATCCCACCAAAATGGAACATGTCCAAGATGTCACCGCCAATGCCTTGATCATGCCCAGAAAATCAACCTATTTCTACCCTAAGGTCATAACGGGTCTGGTATTTAACAGCATTGATCCTCATGAGATCATACAAGCACCCTGAATTAGAACCTAGGCCTGACGAATGCGTGGACGACTTCTTGGACGGGCGTTTGAAGCTCATCCAATTTCGGACAGGTTACAGATTCTCCATTGATGCGGTCTTACTTGCCCAATTTGTCTCCGTCAAGCGCAATGATGTGGTGGTTGATCTCGGAACAGGTTGTGGTATCATTCCCATGGTTTTGCTCTTAACAGAGCCCGTAGGACATGTTTTTGCCCTTGAAATACAGCCGGAGCTTGCAGAGCAGGCAGTAAGAAACACCCGGCTGAACGGGTTTGAGCACAAAGTGGAGGTCATCCTGGGAGATCTCAAACACCCCCCTTTGGACCCTTTATCCGCCGATGTCGTCATATGCAATCCTCCGTACCGCCCGAAGAACAGCGGACGCATCAATCCGGATCCGCAAAAGGCCATCGCACGCCATGAAATGCTTTCATCCTTGAATGACATCCTTGATGCCGCCGCAAAGACATTGCGAGCCAAAGGAAGACTTGCCATGATCTATCCGGCTGCCCGTCTTGCAGATCTCTTGATCAAGATGAGAGGATTTAATCTGGAGCCGAAGAGGCTCAGGGTCGTCTATCCGAGTATGCGATCCGACGCCAAACTGGCCTTGATTGAGGCGTCATTGGGAGGTCGAGCGGGCCTGAAGATATTACCGCCATTGTTGGATCAGGGAGACTTTTCCATTATATGAAACAAATAGAGCGAAGAGATTCCGTACTTCGACATTCCACATTCGTTAATCGATATTCTGCACCATTGCTGTGCAAGAAAAATCTAAAACCGGTTTTTGGTAGACTAAGTGCTTATCTTGATATGTTCGTCAGATTCGATCGAAATTTAGCGACATTGGACGAACACTACCTAGGCCCGAGCCTAAACTCTATGGTCTCCACTGCTTTCCGGCCCAGGCTCTTGTTGAGTTTCTCTTTGATGGTCTCTTTGACGAATCCCAGTTCCTGAAGCCAGATGGGATCTGAAACCCTGACTCGAAGTTTTCCGTTTTTAATCCACTCGGGCTGGGCCTTTTGTGCAATAGCGGAACCCACTGTCTCTTCCCATACGTTCCAAATGCGCCCGTCATCCGGGTTGAACGGGAGCTTTGGATCGTTGAGAAGGGAGGTGATGATATCTTTTAAAGGAAGCAGGTTCTCTTTTCTCTTGGTCATTGACCTGTTCTGACCTTTCGACTCACTGTGCCCGGAAAGGCTCCAACGCGCCATTATTCCTTGACGGCACAATAATTTGCGGGTATGTTATCAGAAATCAACCAATTTACAAGTAGGAGATTCTCATGGCTTGGGACTGGGATAAATTACAGCAACAGAAACAGGGGCGGCAAGGGGGAGCACCACTTCAGATGGACGAGGTGCTCACTAAGATCAAGAACATAAAAAGCAGCCTTCCCGGGGGCTGGATCGTTATCGTCATTCTCATCGCTCTTATCCTTGCCTGGAATATGGTCTACAAGATCGAACCCAATGAGGCCGGGGTCATTCAAAGGTTTGGGAAACATGTTCGGACCACCATGCCGGGGCTTCACTCAAAATTTCCCGGCCCCATAGAGACATTGTCCAAGGTCCCCATACGAAAAGTGGAAAGTGAGGAATTTGGCTTTCGAACCCTTCAGGCGGGCGTCCAGACCCGGTATGCCTCTGAATCTGCTTATCAGGGCGAATCACTGATGCTCACCGGCGATCTCAATGTGGCCGTGGTCCCCTGGGTCGTCCAATACAATATAAAGAATCCTGAAAAATACCTTTTTAAGGTCCGCGACGTGACCTCGACCTTAAGGGATCTTGCCGAGTCCACCATGCGCCTCGTTGTAGGGGATAGGAGCATCACCGAAGTCATTAATAAGAGAGGGGAGATCGCTGATCGGGCCAAGGTGCTATTGCAGCAAGAGATGGATGAGGCCGAGACCGGCATTAATATAACCACCATCGAAATGCAGAAGACCAATGTGCCTGAGCCGGTCCAGCCATCATGGAATGAGGTGAACCAGGCTGGTCAAGAAAAAGAGAAGATGATTGAGCAGGCCAATGCGCAATATAATGCCCTTATTCCGCAGGCCAGAGGCCAGGCTGAAAAGACCATAAAGGAGGCCGAAGGATATGCCCTGGATCGTGTCAATCGGGGCCAGGGGGATGCATCGAGATTTCTCGCCCTCTATGAAGAATACTCCAAGGCTAAAGATGTGACAAAAAGGCGGCTTTACCTCGAGGCCCTTCGTGAAATATACCCGAAATTGGGGGACAAGTACATCGTGGATGCCGGGCAGAAAAACCTTCTTCCGTTGCTCAATCTCGGCCAGCCCATAGGAGGAGAAAAGTGAAACTGAAAATATTCATCATACTGGTTGCCGCTATTCTGGTTGGCTTGTATTTCTGTGTTTATACTGTGGACGAGAGAGAACAGGTGGTCATTACCCAGTTCGGAAGGCCCATCGGTGAAACCATCAATGAGCCTGGAATACAATTTAAGTTGCCCTATAGAAAAGCGACCACTTTCCCCAAGAACCTCCTTGAATGGGATGGGGACCCGGACCAGATTCAAACCCTGGACAAGAGATATATCCGGGTGGATACCTTTTCCCGATGGAAGATTGTGGATCCCCTAAAATATTTCGAGACTGTAAAATACGAGGCTGAAGCCCAGGCCATTCTGGATGGCATTTTGAACTCGACGGTTCGAAATGCCGTTACCTCTAATTCCTTGATAGAGACGGTCAGGAACAGCAACCGGGAGCTGGATACCTCAGAGGCCGGACTGGAAGAGGCTAAGAAGAGAGATCTGAACATTGTCATAGGGCGTCGACAGATAGCAAAAAACATCCTTGACGAGGCCCAGCCTAAGCTTGAAAAATTCGGCATTCAGCTGGTGGATGTCAAGATCAAGAGATTGAACTATGAGGCAGAGGTGCAAAGATCGGTATTCGAAAGGATGATCGCTGAAAGAAAGAAGATTGCCGAAAAATATCGCTCCGAGGGGAAAGGTGAGGCCAGAAAGATTGAAGGTGATATGGAAAAAGAGATGAAGAAGATCACCTCAGAGGCCTACAAGACGGCCCAGGAAGTCAAAGGAAAGGCGGATGCTGAGGCGACCCAGATCTATGCCGAGGCATTCGGCAAGGATCCGGAGTTTTATTCATTCATCCAGACCCTGGATATCTACAAGGAGACCATGGATAAAGAAAGTTCCCTGGTCCTGTCGACCGATTCGGAATTCCTGAAATATTTTAAAGGATACAAAGGAAATGAATAGGGAGTTCCTATTGGTTGAGGCAAAAAGGCACGAAAACACCAAGATTGTTATAATTCATCTCTTTTTACCTTCGTGACTTGGTGGCTCAACTGTTACGACGGCCGAATTTTCTACAAAGCAACTAATTTTGACTCCTCACCCGTCACCTGCAAATCCACAATCTTGAGTTGTATCCTCTCATACCCCTGCCACTCGTTGATCTCGGGGGTGAAGACCATGTCAATCTCCTCTCCTTGAAGAGGATGCCGATCGAAAAGGCCGAAACCAATGGCCTCCATGACTTGCCCCCCCTGCCCGACCTTGAGCTTCAGGTGTCTTTCTCCTACCACCCTGGAATCGACAACTCCCACATTCTTGGCACAAAATACGGGTTCCGGGTTTCCGGATCCGAATGGGGCTAGGGTGTGAATATCCTTGACTATTTCACGATTCAAATCCGAAAGCGGGAGGCTCATGTCAATCTTGATACTTGGAATCAGATCATCTTCACTCAACACCTCCTGGGCAAGGTCTTCGAATTCGCCAGTCAAGGCATCGACATGGTCAACCTTCAGGGCAAAACCGGCCGCATGGTAGTGCCCTCCGAATCTCTCAAAAAGGTGTGCAAGTTTCTCTAAGGCCTGGTGAAGATTAAAACCGTCTATACTCCTGCCTGACCCGACGGCCATTCCGTCCCGGACATCCAACAACAGGGTGGGCCGATGATATTTGCCCACTAATCTAGATGCCACAATCCCCAGAACACCTCGATGCCAATCGTGCCCTGAAAGGACCAATGTCCTTCGCTCTCCCAAATCCTCCATAGAAATGATCTTATCCTCAATTTGTTCAAGAATCGCTTGTTCAATACCTTGACGCTCGCTGTTTAGGCTATTGAGTTGATTGGCCAGGTGCCGGGCAAGGGTCGGATCCTCCGTGGTTAGGAGCTGTATGCCTATTTCCGCACTCCTCAACCGTCCCGGGGCATTCAGACGCGGAGCCAATTTAAAGGCCAGATCATAGGGCGTGATCCCCGAGGGATTTAGGGCGGCGACCTCTTTCATGGCCTCTATGCCGGGCCAAGATGGGCTCTTCATCCTCTCAATTCCCCATTTCGCTAATATCCTATTTTGGTCTTGGAGAGGGACCATGTCCGCCACTGTGCCCAGGGCCACCAAGTCGAGGTAGTCCTTAAGGTCCGGCTCTTCTTTGTCTTCGAACCACCCCTTATCCCGCAGAGTGGCCCTGACGGCAATGATCATGAAAAAGGCAACTCCCACCCCTGCAAGGCTTTTGAAGAAAAACGAGGAATCTGAGCGATGCGGATTGAGAACCGGACACGTGGGTTCGAAATCCTTTGGAATCTGGTGGTGATCCGTCACCACAACTCCCACCCCGCACTTTGTGGCCAGATTGATTTCTTTTTGGTTGGACGTGCCGCAATCCACGGTAATCATTAATTCCGTCCCATCTCCGACGATCTTCTCAACAGCCTCGGGATTTAGACCGTAACCCTCTGTAAACCTGTTAGGGACATAAAAAAACGCTGATATTCCAAGGCTTGAGAAGAAGTTCAGTAACAGGGCCGTGGCAGTAATCCCGTCCGCGTCATAATCGCCATAGACCGTAATCTTCTCTTGTCTCTCAATGGCCGCCACAATCCCCTCAACGGCCAGGTCCATGTCCTGCAGGAGCATGGGGTCTAATAGTTGGGAGAGTTTAGGGGCCAAAAAGGAAGTGGCGGATGAGGAGTCTGTGATTCCACGATTTATGAGCAGTTGGGCCTGTAAAGGGGTGATATTTGATTCATTGGCGAGTCTTGAGATATGAGGGGAAGGAGGTCTTAATTTCCAGATTGTCATCATTAAATGTTTATTATTAAACTTAAATACATATAAACGTTTATTAAAGTTATTTATTCATTTGATTTATATTCTGTTCGGCCTTTAAAACAAAGTCTAATCACCCATTTCATGTAATCTAGTGTCGTGTCTCAGAAGTAACTTGAGTATATAAGTACCTACTGCAGATTCAA
>CAZCCX010000085.1:0-8519 GCA_964497115.1 uncultured Desulfobacteraceae bacterium | reverse complement strand
ACGGGCAAGCTACCTGAGGGCGTGCAGAGACTCCTCTCTGAAACCTCGGACAAAACCTCTCAAAACAAAGACATGGTGTTGACCCTTGCCCTGAGCTACGGGGGAAGACAGGAGATACTTGATGCCGTCCAAAAGATATCCCAGAGGATCGAATCCAAAGACTTGAGACCGGAGGGAATCACCCAGCAGACCATTTCGGATTCCCTATATACAGCAAAAATTCCCGATCCCGACTTGCTCATAAGGACAAGCGGCGAGTATCGGATAAGCAATTTTCTGCTATGGCAGATCGCATACGCTGAGATCTACATTACCCCCACATTATGGCCCGATTTTCGAAAAGAGGAATATATTTCAGCCATTGAGGCATTCCAGAAAAGGGAGAGACGGTTCGGGGCCAGCGAAGTGGAATAAAGGGACTGAGATCACAAAGAAGGGGAGATAGACGCTTAGGATGCATATAAAACGATGGCTTACCGGCATCATCGCCGTTCCTATCCTCATTTACGTCATCGGCTTTGGCCCCCGATTATTGTTCTATACGCTCCTTCTTGGCGCATCCCTTATGGGTCTATTCGAATTCTACAACATGACATGCTCTAACCTTCCGAGATTTGTCCGGTGGTCAGGTTATTTTCTCACATTCTTCCTTTTCGCGGTAATCTACACCCGGCAAAGCCTGGTTATTCCGGTCATTGTTGCTTTTTCGGCGTTTGTGCCCATGACATTCTTTATGCTCACACAACCGGTACCGAGCCGGCAAACTACCACAGATATTGGAAAGGCTGTTTTGGGGCCAATCTATGTGGGGCTGCCCCTGGTGATGCTCCTGCATATTGACATGTACTTCCCCGGCAAGGGAAATATCTGGATTTGCTTCCTCTTGGTCGTCGTTTTTGCCAATGATACGGGGGCCTTCTATCTAGGAAAGCTGTTTGGCAAACATAGACTCTATGAGGCCATGAGCCCAGGAAAGACCTGGGAGGGGGCTATAGGGGGTGGGCTCTGCAGCGTCCTGGCTGCGTTTTGGTTCCTGCGAATAATTCCCCTACACCCGCTTGATTTGAGTATTCTGGGCCTCGTGCTTTTCATGTCTATTGCGGCCCCGATTGGAGACCTTGCCGAATCCATGATAAAGAGAGCCCATGGCGTCAAGGATTCCGGAAGAATCCTTCCCGGGCACGGGGGGATACTGGACAGAGTAGACGGTCTATTGTTTGCCATCCCTGTTCTTTATCTGTTCCTGAATTGGTCGGTATGAGATGGAATGGGAAAATAACCCTATACGATTCGAAATTGCCCAAATCGTGACGATATTTGGAGAACAACTCCTGAAGCCATGAAAAAAATAACACTCCTGGGTTCTACCGGGTCCATAGGCCGGAATGCCCTCAAAATAATAAAACAGAATCCTGAAGAATACAGGGTTATTGCATTGAGTGCCGGCCGAAACATAGATCTGCTGTTGGGGCAGATAGACGAATTCCGTCCCAAGGCCGTATCCGTATTAGATAAAGACCTGGCAAACACCCTGAAAACTCGGTTGAAAGGAAACGCCGAAATAGAGGTCTACTCAGGGGTAGAAGGATTTAAGCGGCTAGCCACCTTGGAGGAGGTCGATACCGTAATCTCTGCCATGACAGGTGCAGCGGGATTGGCTCCCACCTACGCAGCCATTGAAGCGGGGAAAGACATCGCTTTGGCCAACAAAGAAGCCATGGTCATGGCCGGGTCCCTTATTATGGACGGTGTAAAGAATAAAAAGCAAACGGTCTTGCCCATTGACAGTGAACATAGTGCGATTCTTCAATCCCTTCGGGGCCATCCCAGAGAAGATGTAAGACGGATCATACTTACCGCATCCGGGGGGCCTTTTAGAAATATGCCCCTTGAAGACATGGAGAAAGTGACGCCGGAGCAAGCGCAAGAACACCCCACTTGGAATATGGGCCGGAAAATAAATATCGACTCAGCCACTTTGATGAATAAAGGACTTGAGGCCATTGAAGCCAAGTGGTTTTTTGATTTGAAAATGGATCAGATTGATATTGTGATCCACCCCCAAAGCATTGTTCACTCCATGGTGGAGTACAAAGACGGCTCCATCATCGCCCAAATGGGTGTCCCGCACATGATCACCCCCATATCCTATGCCCTTTCCTATCCTCATCATATGGAAAATCACCTGTCTCCTTTACAGCTGGATGAGATAGGGACACTGAGCTTTGGAAAACCCGATAAAAAGAGGTTCAAATGTCTGGACCTGGCCCTTCAGGCCGGAAAGATCGGGGGAAGTATGCCGGCAGTCCTCAATGCAGCTAATGAGATTGCTGTGGTAGCCTTCCTTGAGGGACATATTGGCTTTCTCCAGATTCCCATGCTCATAGAAAGAACCATGGAGGCCCATACGGCTTATGCCATCGATCATATTGAGGGGGTCATGGAGGCGGATTCCTGGGCACGCCACAGGGCTGAAGAAGCATTGGGCAGCTTGAGGGTTTCACAATAGAACAGTTGATATGTAGACACATCAGGCATATTCATTGCGTGAACCGACTCATAAATGCTAATATAGGAATCGACGGCTTCGGAGCCTATACCGGTTTCCGAAAGCCGATACCTCTTTGATCTGAAAGGTTTGATACATGGATGTTCTTCTAAGTCTTTTTCAAAACACCGGGCATCTTGCCCTTTACTATCTCCTTCCCTTTATCATTGTTCTTGGAATCATGGTGTTTTTTCATGAATTGGGACATTTTGTGGTGGCCAAGTTTTTTGACGTCAAAGTCCTCAAGTTTGCCCTTGGATTCGGTCCCAAGATTGTGGCAAGAGACTGGGGTGAAACCGAATACTCTATTCGCTATATTCCATTGGGCGGTTTCGTCAAAATGTTGGGGGAGAATGAGGATATCGAGGAAGATGAGGCCCTCACTGAAGAAGATATCCCAAGGGCATTCAACAACAAACACCCTTTAAAGAGGATGGCCATCGTTGTGGCAGGACCTTTTTTCAACGTGTTGCTTGCCTTTCTCTTGTACTGGGGAATATTCTACTTTTCAGGCGCCTACGTAAGGTTTGCAGAGATCGGCAATGTGCTCCCCGATACGCCGGCCAGCAGAGCAGGCCTATTGGAGGGAGACGTCATTAAGTCTATTGACGGTAAAACCATTGAGGATTTTCTTGAAATACAGGAGGTCCTCTTTGGCAAAGCGGGCATGCCTCTTGAAGTGAGTGTAGAAAGAGGCAATGACCTGATCCTCCTTACCGTCATACCGGATGAATTCAAACAAGAGGCCTATGGCCAGGAGATTTCCATGGCGAGAATAGGCATTGAATCTTCCGGGAACTACGCGAAAATGGAGTTTGGACTATGGGGCGCCATGAAACATGCCGCCATTGAGACATGGACCTGGATTACGCGAATATACGACACCATCGTGAAGCTGCTCACCGGGACCTATTCCATAGACATGATGGGCGGCCCTATCATGATCGGGCAGATGACCGGCGAGTTTGCCCAGGCAGGTCTTGTTGCCCTTGCGGGGTTTATGGCCATGATCAGCGTGAATCTGGGGATCATCAATCTCTTTCCCATCCCCATACTGGATGGGGGGCTTATCCTTCTCCTCCTTGTGGAACTCTTGACAGGCAAACCCCTGAGTATGAAGACGCAGGAATGGGTCCAGAAGATCGGCCTTTCCCTGATCGCCCTCTTGATGGCCGTGGTTTTCTACAACGATATTGTCCGAGTCTTTAATCAATTCCCATGATATTGGCTGTCAACACCACTACGAGGCAATTCGGCCTGGCCCTTACGGATATGCAAGGCACCGTTTTGGCTGAATATCTCATCTTGCCAAAAGAGAGAAACTTTAACGGGTTTATGCCTGCGGTCCACGCCCTGGTGGAATCCTCCAAAGTAGGGATGGAAGAAATTCAGACGATTGCTGTGGCGATAGGCCCAGGGAGTTTTACCGGCATGAGAGTTGGGCTCGCCATGGCAAAGGGCATGGCCCAAGGACTTAAAATTCCCATCATAGGAGTGTCCAGCCTTGAGGCCTTGGCCGGTCAAGTGCCATACGCGAATCATCCCGTCTGCCCGATCATCGATTCCAGAAAAGGAGAGATCTTCACGGCACTGTTTTATTGGAGTGACGACGGTGAGATGGTCCGAACTCAAAAAGATACCTGCTTAAGGACAGAGGACCTCGCCTCCATGGCCACCGAGACGACCATCGTCCTGGGCAATGATTTCAATCGACAGAGCCCTCTCATAAAAGAGGCTCTCGGGGCCGAGGCCGTCCTGGCGCAAGCCCACCTTTGGAACCTAAGGGCCTCTACCGTGGGCACACTGGGGCTCAAACGATTTCTGGCCCATGATTTTGATGACCCGCAAGATCTTGTCCCGATCTATCTTCGCCCCCCCGATATTCGACCAAACCCTTATGTATCCCCATCGGCAAAAAACTGGGAGTCTGTATGACCTAGTGTCTTGTCCCAGAAGTAATTCGAATAATAAAGTACCCACCACAGATTCAAAGGGGTCACACGGGGGTCTCTTTTCAGTTTCGCCACCTAAAACACGGCAGAGCCTGTAACCGCGCCCCATAGTGAGCAAATTTCAGTGGGCAGGCACGAAGAATGCCTGTCGTTGTGGCAACATTGCTCGTGGGGCTGCTTTCTAACCTGCATAAACCTGGTGCCGTTCCACCATCTCTGAACAGATGGCGGCAAAACTGAAAAGAGACCCCCGTGTGACCTGTTATGTGCTATAGTATCTGTCAAGGATAATGGAAGTTGTCTCTGGGACACAACACCAATATCTCGGAACCAATCCCGCCACCGCGGGACACGGCCTCAAGTAATCGCGTATTGTTTTCCACAACCTGTCGGTTTGAGACAGAACTTAACTGGAAACTGCAAGGAACAACAGCGTTGACAAAAACGGAAAACGAAAAATATAATGTCTCAAAAACATGGGATGAGTCACATATCATGTCGTCAGACGTAGAAAAGACAAGAATCAATAATAGGCTGCCCGTGGCGAGGGAGGGGCTCCCGTTTATCGCATTGGGTCTCTTTCATACCATTCTATTCACCTTTCTTGGCCTTGAAATCTTGGCTCTCCTTGTAGGTCTTTTGACCTTGTTCATCATCTATTTTTTTCGTGACCCTGCCCGCCGAAGCCAGGTATCAGATAAGACCGTTCTGACCCCTGCGGATGGAACTATACTAAGGGTTCAGCATTTTGAGGATGACGAAAACCCTCTGGGTGAACCGACCATAAAGATCAGTGTCTTTATGTCTTTGTTCAATGTCCACGTAAATCGAATTCCCATCATGGGAAAGATATCAGAGATTGTCTATCACTCTGGAAAATTCTTTTCAGCCAACTTGGACAAGGCATCCGAAAAAAACGAGAAGAATCTCATTGCCCTTAAAACAGGAGACGGCCGCAAAATCGTTTTTGTCCAGATCGCGGGACTGATTGCCAGACGCATTGTGTGCTGGATCAAGGAGGGAGACCATGTGAAGACGGGGCAACGCTTTGGCCTGATCCGGTTTGGATCCCTTTTGGACATCTATCTTCCAAAAGACACACGCGTCACGGTTCAACCTCGAGACAAAGTCAAGGCCGGAGAGACTGTTTTGGGGCATTTGTCATGAAGTCAAAGGGAAATACAAGTTCTGAGAAAAGGGGTTCCAGAAGGTGCATTGTGTCCTCCCAACCTATTTGCATCGGCCAACCTTTTTGGAGGGTTTTACGCCGTTGTTGTTGCCATACATGGAAGCCACCCTTTCGAAGATGATCTTAGAGTTTCAGTGAGATCACCAATTTCATCTTTTCATAGGCGTCAGATTTGTGATAAATGGAAACCGGGTTCGAGTCTTGATACAGGCCAAGTCTGTTGTCAGAGTTCTGTTACACTCTTCGCGAGCCCTTGCCGCGGACTACTGGCGACCGGACATCAACAAACCATGAGAATAACGGGTGGAAAGGCAAGAGGACGGATACTGGCATCCCTGAAAGGAAGCAAGATACGGCCCACCTCGGATCGCGTCAGAGAGGCCATTTTCAGTCTTATCGGGCAGGATACGACAGGATTGAGCGTCCTTGATCTGTTTGCAGGCACTGGCTGTCTCGGCATTGAGGCCATTAGTAGAGGAGCCATTGGGGCCTTGTTTGTTGACAATTCATTCCAATCCATTAAACTCATTGAAAAAAATCTGGGTCTCTGTGGGTTTGAATCTGTGGGATCTGTCCTGAAAAAGGATCTAAGCAAAGGATTCCCGGGGCCAAGCCCATTGATGAAAGAGAAATTTGACCTGGTTTTCATAGATCCGCCCTACAAAAAAAAGGTCATACCGCAGGTGCTCACTGAGCTCTCGGTGAGGGATACCCTTTCGTCATCAGCGATTGTGGTTGCGGAAACCTTAAAAGCCGATACCATGTCGGGCACTTTGGGGAAGCTCTATTTGGACAATTCAAAGACCTACGGACAGACAAAAATCAGTATTTATCGATACGGAGAGAATATATGAAAGAGAAAGTTGCCATCTACCCTGGAACGTTTGATCCCATCACCAACGGGCATTTAAGTATAGTCAATAGGGCCCTGAAAATATTTGACAAACTTGTGATTGCCATCCTGACCAACCCGGCAAAAAAGCCGCTTTTCACCCTTGAGGAGAGAATATTCATGATCAAAGAGGCCGTTCAAAACGGAGCCAATATAGAAGTGGACACTTTTGACGGCCTGTTGGTTGATTATGTGGTCCGAAAAGGGACCAATGTGATCGTCAGGGGCTTAAGGGCATTGTCTGACTTTGAATACGAGTTTCAGACCGCGCTGATGAATCGAAAACTGAACAGGGAGGTTCAATCCATATTCCTGATGACCGACTACAAATGGTTTTATACCAGTTCCACCATAATCAAAGAGGCTGCCAGCTTCAATGGAGATGTGAGCGGATTGGTCCCCGAACTGGTAAATCAGAAGTTAAAACAGAAATTTGGCTACTAAAAAAGACTTGACACCATCGCCGTCATCGTTAATATTGGCAGTTCAGCGTCCATTGAAACATAGGCATATGATCTCTGAGGGAGCTTAAGGAGGGAGGATCGAAGATGGCTCTGACAAAAGAAAACATCACCAATGATGTCTATAACCATGCTGGATTAAGCAAAACTCTGTCTCGGACCGTTGTGGAAAGGCTTTTTGAAATCATGAAGGAGTCCCTTGAAAAGAAGGAAGACCTTCTCATCAGCGGCTTTGGCAAATTTCTCGTCAAGGAAAAATCCGAGCGAAGGGGAAGGAATCCTCAAACAACTGAAGACCTTCAGCTGAGGGCAAGAAGAGTGGTTGTCTTCAAGACCTCTGGGGTTCTCAGGGACAAAATCAACGGGGATTTCAAATCCTGACCACAAAGGCCTCGGTAAAACCCATCTCCCGCAATTTCTTCTCAACTTGTCCGGCCTTGCTCAGCGTTTCAGACTTTGAAACATGCACCTTATACAGGGCCTTATCGCCGTTACCTCTCTGAACGGCAACGTGGATGTAATCAAAAACTCTTCCCAAACGATCTGCTACCTCAAGGGCATTATTCTTGTCTGAAAAAGCCCCAATCTGAATGGTGAATGCCCCCGTCCTCAATTCTGCCAACTCCACAAGGGGTGTTGGCCCTTTGCCGGATTCCAGCTTTCCCACTTCCTTTCCCAGAGCGACTATTTTGACATCAACGACTCCGGAGCCGATCAGGTCGATTTCTTCGGCCACGGCACGCGACAGGTCAATGATCCTCCCCTTGACAAAAGGTCCCCGGTCATTGATGCGCACCACGCTGTGTTTTTGATTAGACAGATTCAGCACCTTGACATAGGTGCCCATGGGAAGCGTCTTGTGGGCTGCCGTCTTTTTGCTCATATCATATATTTCACCATTAGCCGTGTGGCGACCGTGAAATCTCCCGCCGTACCACGAGGCCTTGCCGTACTGGACGAAACCATCCGCTCTTGGCAACGGGTAATAGCGTTCTCCGTTTATTGTGTAAGGCCTCGTCTTTTTCTCTCCTCCTGGCAAAGCAACGACCCTTCTTTCCGTACCGTCAGGAGCTCTGATATAATATGGCTCCCTTGCACAACCGAATAAGAAAAATACCAGGGTCATAACCAATGAAAATGTGTTAGCTGCAATACGTCGTTTCCCCACTGCTCCTCCGTTCTTTGTAATATGAATTATGCTATCAGTACGTTCGGTTTTTACCACAGACAACATACACCAATCAACAGACATTGGCGAATCTGCCAAATGAAGATCTTTCTCATTATTAGAACTGTGCACATATTAACACAGATATGATTAAATTCAACTCAATTTTACCCATATACTCTCTAACCTGTCCCGAAGTGCGTGAGAAAGGCAAAAGACATCACGTTCTTCCTGTCATGGATCTTTTTCTTGATTTTTGGTTCAAATTTGTTTAATACGGGTTAAACCAACCTAATTAGAATAATTCAT
>CAZCCX010000084.1:0-8543 GCA_964497115.1 uncultured Desulfobacteraceae bacterium | reverse complement strand
TGAACCATATTCTGAGCGTAAGAGAGGAGGATTTTCAGGTCGATGTGGAACCGGGCATCGACTACAAGACCCTCAATGAGTCGCTCAGACATAAGGGCCTCTTTTTCCCACCGGACCCGGGGGCCTCAGCGACGATTGGAGGGATGATCGCAAACAATGCCAGCGGAACGAGAACGGTGCGATACGGCTCTACTAAAGATCATGTCTTGCGTTTATCCGTGGTGCTTGCAGATGGTGAAATGATTGAAATGGGGACGAGGGCTTCCAAGACCTCATCCGGATATGATCTGATCCACCTGTTTGTGGGATCAGAGGGAACGCTTGGGATTGTGGTTCAGGCCACCCTTCGTCTCATTGGGCTGCCCGAGGAGTTTGCAGCCGCCGTGGTCACTTTTCCTTCCGTGGAAGCCGCCGGAAAGGCCGTTTTTGGGATCATCCGTTCAGGGCTTGACCCCGCTATGCTGGAGCTCTTGGCCCCGGAATGTGTGGACCTTATGAATAGGGAGAAGGGCCTTGGGCTAGACGTCTCTCCGACCCTTCTTGTGGAATTCCACGGGCCCACCAAGACCCAACTGGCTGATGTGATGGAAATAGCCCGAGAAATTTGCCAAGAAGAGGATTGCAGTGAATTCAGGCCCGCTCTGGGCAGAGAGGAGAGGGAACAGCTTCTCAAAGCCAGGCATGAGTTGGGGGAGATGCTTAGACGGAATCATCCGGATCGACTCACCATGGCCATGGACGTGGCCGTTCCCATCACGGCATATCCCGAGCTGATTGCCATGGCAAGAAAGGAAACCGAAAACGCAGGTGTCCCGGCCTATGTATTCGGTCACGCCGGAGACGGTAACATTCACGTGGCACTCATGCGGAAGGCTGAGGACCAAAGAGAGTCGGAAATCATTGAACGGGTGAGTCATCGGATTGTGGAAAAGGCCTTGGCCATGGATGGTACGGCCACAGGGGAACACGGGGTAGGCATCGGTAAACGCAAGTACATGGAGGTTGAGCATGGAAGAAGTCTTGAGTGGATGAAGAAAGTCAAATCTGTGTTTGATCCCAACGGGATTCTCAATCCGGGTAAAGTATTTCCGTAAGATCACGAAGAAAGAAGTTAACCGCAGACCGACGCAGACAAACGTGGACATTATCTCTCACAGAGCACCCAGAGTCACTGAGCTATATTGAACTTAGAGGTAATAGGATTTGCTTAAAGGCTCTCCTTCTAGGATGCCGGAAACATCCGGAATAATGGGGAGTGCATGACAGAAAGACAAGCTTGCTTGTATTTCTGTCAATGCCTCTCCATAAAGACTTTAAGCCATTATATATGTCTTTTCGTCTGTGGCCGTCTGTGTGCGTCTAGAGAGCGGAGCGAACGGGCGGTTCATCATGGGAGGGAGCGCGAAGCATGGAAGACTATAAAAAGATTGCTGTTTTAGACGATGAGTTTGAGGCGGGCTTGCTGGATTCCATACTGAGTGAAAGAGAGATTCCGCATCGTATGAGATCCTATCATGATACGGCTTATGACGGACTTTTCCAAACTCAAAAAGGATGGGGTTATGTGGCTGCGCCCGAACGGTACGAGGCGGAAGTGACAGAAATCTTGGCTGACCTGAGGGAAGCAGCTGAACAGGGAGTGCCCCGGTGAGGATTATTTTATTCGCAGGAAAGGGCGGCGTCGGCAAAACCAGTGTGGCTGCCGCCACGGGCATAAGGGCCGCTGAAATGGGCCACAGGACTCTGATTATGTCATTGGATATCGCTCACAGCCTCTCCGATATCTTTGACCTTGAAAAGGACCTGCTCGACCAGAACAAGGGGAGGGCCATCGAGATCAACAAGAGACTCTGGATTCAGGAATTGGATATATCGGAAGAGATGGAGAAAAACTGGGGCAGCGTCCATAAATACGTTTCCACCATTCTTAATACCACGGGCTTGGATGGGATCTTGGCGGAAGAGCTGGCTGTCTTGCCGGGGATGGAAGAGATAAGTCTGCTCCTCTACATCAACGAGTATGTCCAGGACAAGGAATACGATCTGATTATCCTCGACTGTGCGCCCACGGGAGAATCCCTCCGGTTCATCAGTATCCCCACCACCCTGGAATGGTATATGAAAAAGTTGTTCAAACTGGAAAAGACCCTCGCCAAATACGTCCGTCCTGTGGCCAAGAGAATCTATGACGTCCCCCTGCCCGGTGATGACTATTTTGATACCATTGAGTATCTGTTCGAGCGTCTGAAAGGGGTCGATCAACTTCTCATTGATCCTGAGATTACCTCTGTCCGCCTTGTGACTAATCCGGAAAAAATTGTCCTCAAGGAGACCCAGAGGGCCTTCATGTATTTTTACCTATACAAAATGAATGTTGACGGGGTCATTGTGAACCGGATTCTGCCGGAGGATGTCAAGGACGATTACTTTGAAAACTGGAGGGAGAGTCAGAGGAAGTACACGGAACAGGCAGAGGAATACTTTAGCCCGATTCCTACCTTTCATGTCAATCTCTTCAAGGAGGAAATACTTGGCACCCATAGTCTTAAGAGACTGGCTGATGAGATCTACGGTGAGAGAAATCCTTTAGAGCGGTTCTTCGAAGGAAAGCCCTATAGCCTGGTAAAGGAGGATGAAGAGTACCGACTCATGATGAAGCTTCCTTTTATTGAGAAGAAAGACGTCGAATTGAACAAGGTCTCTGATGAATTAATCGTGCGCGTGGGGAGTTTCAGGCGGCATGTGTTGCTTCCACGGCATGTGGCGGCCCTAGAAGAGGTCAAGGCCGAGTTTAAAGATCAATGCCTATTCATTCGTTTTACAGGAGAGGATCATGGCAAAGGAGAAGCATAAAGAGGAGAAGTTCTATTGTCCCGTGGGCCGGTTTTTCGAGGACCTGGAAGGCCTTCAGGGGGGGGAATCCGAATTCTTTGACCACCTCAACCAATCGCGTCTCGAGTTTCTCAAGGCAATCAGATCTCTGGTGGATGAAAAGATAGAGAACATCGAGAAGAAGAGTGCCAAGAAGAAAAAGAAGGCAACAAAGATCAAGGTGGAGTAGGTTAATCCTTCGGGACCAGGTACGCCTTTAGAATGGTTTACGGTCTAAGGTTTTCGGCAGATCTGGCGGGAACCTAAGAAAAGCCTAACCGCCAAGACGCTGAGAGAGTTAGATTTTTTCGCTTTAGAGTGCCCTTAGGGCATGGCTCTTTCCGGGATCGTCCGTCCCGATCCCGGAAAAAGTAAAATCCTTGGCGTTCTTTGCGCCTTGAGCGACTAAAAGGAGCGGGCGGTTGTTTTCTGTACTTTTATGGTAACCACTTCTAAAAAACCCGTCTTCCGCAGTAGATTGGCTGGGCTCCTTTGATGGGCCTTCCTCATACCACCAGTACTACTGATGGCCGCTGATTATAGACTAGTTGACGAGATACGCGTCCTCTGATAGAAGAACCTCAATAAATCCGTGCAGCGATTTCATGAAGAAAAAGGATGACTTTTGGAATTCACAACCCTAAAAGGCTTTAAGGACGTCCTGCCCGAAGATGTGGGAACCTGGCAGAGGCTTGAGTCCAAGGCGAGGAGCATTCTTCAAATTTTCGGCTTTCATGAGATCAAGCCCCCCATCATGGAAAGGACAGAGCTTTTCAGCCGGAGTATCGGGCTGGATACGGACATCGTCTCAAAAGAGATGTATTCCATTGTGGACGCGAAAGGAAAAAGCATCAGCCTGCGTCCGGAGGCCACGGCCTCTGTGGCCAGGGCCTATATCCAGCATCGTCTCTATGAGAAGAACCCGGTCCAGAAGCTCTTCACCTTTGGCCCCATGTTCAGGCGTGAGCGGCCCCAGAAGGGAAGATTCAGACAGTTCTATCAGATCAACGCGGAGATACTCGGAGATTCAGGTCCCCGTTCCGACGCTGATCTCATTGTCATGGCCACAACCATTCTCAGCGAGGTGGGGTTGTCCGGTCTGACACTTCATCTGAATTCCCTGGGTTGTCCTCAGTGCAGGCCCCGCTTCAGAGAAGGGCTTCAGGCGTACCTTGCTCAAAGGATCGATGATCTCTGTTCGGACTGTCAAAAGAGGGCAAAGACCAATCCTTTGAGGGTTTTTGACTGCAAGGTGGAGACCTGCAATGAGGTGGTTTCGGACGCCCCCTCGATACTCGATCATGTGTGTCAGGATTGCCGGAGACATTTCGATTCCCTGCAGGTCTATCTCAACGAATCAGATATCTCTTTCATTTTGAATCATAGACTGGTCAGGGGGCTCGATTACTATACACGGACCTCCTTTGAACTCCAGACAGAACATCTTGGCGCCCAAAATGCCGTATGCGGCGGCGGGCGGTATGACGGGCTGTTGAAACTCCTTGGGGGGCCTGACCATCCGGCCATCGGTTTTGCCATGGGAATCGAGAGATTGGTCGATCTGATGGACGAGGCTGGAAAGGAGAACCCTCCGGCTCCCGAACTGTTTGTGGCGGGTTTGGGTGAGAAGGCGGAAAGAGAGGTCTTTGGCTGGGTCCGTGATCTGAGAAAGGCCGGTATCTGGGTGGAGATGGAATATGACTCCAAGGGATTGAAGGCCCAGATGAAGAAGGCGGATCGTCTTGGGGCCAAAAAGGTGTTCATGGTGGGGGATAATGAATTGGCCTCAGGCAAGGGCGTTCTCAGGGATATGGAGACAAAGGAACAGAAGGAAATGGATCTGACGAATATCGTCAACGAGCTCAAGAAGGTGCTGCAAAGAAATGAATGATAAAGAAGCCATAAGGATCGATTCCCTGGGGGAATGGAAACGCACGCACGATTGTGGGAGCCTCAGGAAGGAGGATAAAGGTCGGGAAGTCACCCTCATGGGATGGGTCAATGGCAGAAGAGACCTGGGGAATCTGATTTTTATCGACCTTCGTGACAGGGGCGGCCTGACTCAGATCGTCTTTGACCCCCAGGTGGATGAAAAGGCCCATGAAAGGGCCCACGTCCTGAGAAATGAATGGGTCCTGGCGGTCAAGGGGATGGTTTCTTCACGAGAAGAGGGACAGAAAAACCCCAATCTGCCTACCGGCGCCATTGAACTGAAAGTCAACGAGCTCAGGCTTCTGAATCAGACGGAGACGCCCCCCTTTCAGGTGGACGGCATGGTGGACGCGTCGGAGACCTTGAGACTCAAGCACCGCTATCTGGAGCTTAGAAGGCAGAAGGTCTTTCAGAATTTCCATAGGCGCCATCTTATTGCCTCTTGTGTCAGGTCTTATTTGAATAAAAAGGGGTTTCTGGATGTGGAAACCCCCATGCTTGCCAAAAGCACGCCTGAAGGGGCTCGGGACTATCTGGTGCCAAGCCGGGTGAACAAGGGTGAATTCTATGCCCTGCCTCAATCTCCCCAGCTCTTCAAACAGCTTCTCATGGTGTCCGGATTTGATCGATACTACCAGATCGTCAGATGCTTCCGTGACGAGGACCTGAGGGCGGACCGTCAACCCGAATTTACCCAAGTGGACCTGGAGATGTCCTTTACAAACGAAGAGGGGGTCATGGGGATTATCGAGGGGATGATGAGGGAGATTTTTCATGAGGTCCTGGGTGTGGAGGTTCCCATTCCCCTTCCTCGTATGGAGTACCAGGAGGCCATGGATCGGTTCGGCTCCGACAAACCCGATATTCGCTTTGGAATAGAGCTTCAGGACATAAGCGATCTTGTGGGAGACTCAGAGTTCAAAGTCTTTAAGCAAACCGTCGAAGCCGGTGGAAAGGTCAAAGGGATCAATGTGAGACAGGGGGCCGGTTCTTTTTCGAGAAAGACCCTGGATGAACTCTCGGGACTGGTCACGGAGTGGGGCGCAAAGGGTCTGGCCTGGGTCAAGGTCACGGAGGAAGGATGGCAGTCTTCTCTAAAAAAGTTCTTTGAAGACAAGCAAAAAGATCTCATCGACAAAAGATTCGAGGCCTCCCCCGGCGATCTTCTTCTCCTTGTGGCGGACATCCCGACGATTGTAAACCAATGCCTCGGGCTCCTGAGACTGGAGATCGCAAAGAGGATGGACCTGATCAAAGAGGGGGATTACGCCTTTCTCTGGGTCACGAAATTTCCTCTAATGGAGTACAACGAAGAGGAAAAAAGGCTCGAAGCCGTGCATCACCCCTTTACCTCTCCTTTGGAAGAAGATCTTCACCTGCTTGAGGATCATCCTGAAAAGGCCAGGGCCAGGGCCTATGATCTGGTCCTGAACGGTTCCGAGATTGGCGGAGGGAGTGTAAGAATCCATAACCTGGCCATGCAGGAGAAGATGTTCGATAACCTGGGAATTTCCCGGGAAGAGGCGAACATGAAATTCGGGTTCTTCCTGGAAGCCCTGAAGTACGGCGCCCCGCCTCATGCAGGGATCGCCCTGGGTTTCGACCGTTTGGTGGCGATTATGTGCGGTCTGGATTCCATTAGAGAGGTGATTGCCTTTCCCAAGTCCCTGCGGGCCACCTGTCCGCTTACCGGCGCCCCTTCCCGAGTGGACAAGGCCCAGCTCGATGAATTAGGCATAGCCCTGAAATAACAGATTATCATAGGGGTTGATATGATGAAACCTATACATCCAGGGCGTATCCTTAAACGTGAAATGCAAGCACGAAAGCTTTCAGCCAACAAGTTATCATTGGCATTACGTGTGCCTTCCGGGCGTATAACCCAGATTCTTAATGAAAACAGGGGGATAAGTGCTGAAACCGCATTGCGTTTGTCACAGTATTTCGGCAATAGCGCACGGTTTTGGATGAATCTCCAGATGAGGTTCGAGCTTGCTGTTGCTGAACGGGAACTCGGAGAGAAAGTAAAATTAGAAGTGGTAAATTCTGCATGAAGCCTATAGCAACAGGCCTGTGATAACTTTTCATACAAAACCCCCGCCTTTTCACAAAAGAGCGGGGGTTTTGTTTTCCCTATCCACTTTACCCCGTTCCCGTCATTCCCGCGAAAGCGGGAATCCAGGAAAATGGAATCATCCTAAAGCGAAGCGCTCCTCAAATTTCACCCCGTGAAATTCATAGAATGAAAAGCGAAGCGTATTTCACTGGGGCCGGCTTTAGCCTTTTTACCCCGTTAGACATGCAGTGTCTAACGGGGTGAATCCGCCGTGTTTAGGGCGGGTAGCCTTCTACTTATCTTTTCCCCTTCAGTCTTGACGAACTCGTAAAAAGTCATAAACCCGTCACTCCCGCGAAAGCGGGAGTCCATAACATCTTAGAATACCTGGATTCCCGCTTTCGCGGGAATGACAGAAAAGAGGCAAAACGGACTTTTTACGAACGCATCAGTCTTCAGCCTTTTATAATCCCCTCATAGCTTCAGTGCGCAGGCGGGTCGGGTCGCGCAGGGCGTCCTGGATGGTCGCCAATAGGGCGGCCTTGTCCTGGGGGAGTGTTCCACGCAAGGGGAGATAATTGGAGGCATGATTGGTGCGAAACTCCACCGGACCCGGGACGTCGATGTTTTGAATCATCAGCTCCAGCTCTTTGATGATTTCCAGGGGGTCGGTGATCAATTCAAACTCTCCCTGTTTGATCATCTCGTCCATGGGTGTGTCCGGGACGACCATCAGGGTCAGGGAGGCAAAAAAGGTGGGATTCATTTGGCTGACGGCTTTGCCGGTGTTGACGGCGTGCCGGCGATAGAGTTGGCGGCCCCCCAGCCCGATGATACTGGTCACGGAAGTGCGGATGCCGGCGGCATTGGCCTTGATCACGGAAGCGATCTGGTCCTGCACCGTGACGCCCTTGTTGATGAGATCCAGCACCTCCTGATCCCCGCTCTCCAGCCCGATGAAAACCAGGTTTAGACCGGCTTTGCGAAGTTGCTCAAGCTCGGCATCGCTTTTACGTAAAATGTCCTCACAGCAGGCATAGCATGCCACCTGGGTGAGCTTGGGGAATGTTTCATAACACTTTTCAACGATCTTCAACAACTCCGGGGTTTTGATGATCAGGGCATTGGAATCCAGCAGAAAAATCTTCTTAACAGTATCTCCATAATGCTCGTACCCGATTTCAATGTCCTCTAAAATTTCGGCGGTGGGACGAATCCTGAACCGTTTGCCCGGAATCGTTTTTTGAAAAACATACGAACTGCAGAAATAACATCTGCCGGCCGCTGCCGAGGAACAGCCCACCGTGGCCTGAACCAGCAGCGAATAGGCCTCGCTGGGGGGACGATAGACCGGCTCGGCGTAAAACATTGTTCTGTCCTGTAAACTCGACTTCATAAGTAATTGGCTCCATTCAAAGTCTTAATCATGATAATTTGCCACAGACCGGCCGTCGCCGAGGCTATGGACCGGCAGGCCCACGCGGACATACACGGACATTTCACTCCCGCGACTTGCGGGACTGAAAGAGTCATCACGCTACGCGTGAAAAACGATCACATATAGGGTGTCCCGAAGGGTAGCACTTTTTGCTTTGCCATTACTTGCCCCGTTGCTGTCATTCCTGCGAACGCGGGAAGCCAGGAATAGGGAATCTTCCTAAAGCGAAGCGCTTCTCAAAATCCG
>CAZCCX010000083.1:0-8612 GCA_964497115.1 uncultured Desulfobacteraceae bacterium | reverse complement strand
AAATGGAATGATCACAGAATCAACATCATAGATACTCCAGGCCATGTGGATTTCACCATTGAGGTGGAGCGCGCTCTCAGGGTCTTGGACGGCTCTATCCTTGTATTGTGTGCCGTAGGAGGGGTGCAATCTCAGTCCATCACTGTGGACCGCCAGATGAATCGGCATAAGGTCCCCAGGTTGGCCTTTGTCAATAAATGTGATCGTTCCGGTGCCAACCCATATCGGGTTGTGGACCAGCTTCGCAGTCGGCTGAATCACAATGCCGTGCTTATGCAGATTCCCGTCGGATTGGAGGATAATTTCGCCGGCGTAGTGGATTTGGTGTCCATGAAGGCTATTCGCTTTAAAGGGACATTTGGAGATGAGACGGAGCCGGAGGAAATCCCCCCTGATTTTCTTGATGAGGCCCGGGCCAAAAGAGAAGAAATGCTGGACACGGTCTCCATGTTTTCCGATGAGCTGACAGAGGCAATCCTTGAAGAGAATGTCGAAGAGGAAATGATTCACGAGGCCGTAAGGAGAGGAACCCTTTCAAGAGATCTAACCCCGGTCTTTGTGGGGTCAGCATATAAGAATGTCGGAGTGCAACCTTTGCTCGATGCGGTGGTCAAATACCTTCCTTCACCTGCGGACGTGGAAAACACCTTGATGAATCTGGACCAGGGAGAAGATGAGGTTCTCCTTTCCTGCAATTCGGATGACCCCCTTGTGGCCCTTGCCTTCAAATTGGAGGTCACGCGATACGGACAACTCACCTACCTGAGGATCTACCAAGGGTCCATGGGCAAAGGGGATGATGTAGTCAATGTCAGGGATCGGAAGAAGATCAAGGTGGGAAGACTGGGTAGAATGCATGCCGATGAGATGGAAGATATATCAAGGGCAGGACCGGGAGATATTGTGGCCCTTTTCGGCGTAGACTGCCATTCCGGAGACACCTTTACGGATGGCCGCGTCAATTACAGCATGTCGTCCATGTTTGTGCCTGAACCTGTGATTTCCCTCACCCTATCGGCAAGAGATCACAAAGCCCAAACAAACCTGGCAAAGGCCCTCGGCCGATTTGTCAAGGAAGATCCCACCTTCCGTTCCCATGTGGATCAGGACTCAGGCGAAACCATCATCTCCGGGATGGGGGAGTTGCACCTGGAAATATATGTGGAGAGGATGAAAAGGGAATTCGGGGCTGACGTGGAGACCGGTATTCCGGAGGTTTCATACCGAGAGGCGGTCTCACGAAGAACAGAGTTTGATTATCTCCACAAAAAACAGACCGGCGGAGCGGGACAGTTCGGACGAGTGTGCGGCTATATGGAACCCTCAGAGGAGAACACATACGAATTTGTCAACGAGATTAAGGGGGGTGTCATTCCCACGGAGTACATCTCTTCAGTGGATAAGGGCTTTCAATCCTGCCTCAAGAAGGGATTATTGATCGGATTTCCCGTTCTCGGGATGAGGGTTGTGGTCAATGACGGGCAATTCCATGCCGTAGATTCCTCTGAAAGGGCGTTTACTTATGCGGCCATCGGGGCCTTCAAACAGGCCTATTCAAAGGCAAAACCGGTGATATTGGAGCCTATTATGAAAGTGTCAGTGGAGTGCCCGTCAGAGTTCCAGGGAGGTGTCATGGGCTCCATAAATCAGCGCAGGGGGTTGATCACCAGTTCGACTGAAGACGGCTTGTTTACAGCCGTGGATGCGGAAGTTCCTCTGGCAGAGATGTTTGGCTACGCGACAATCCTTCGGTCACTTACGCAAGGAAAGGCGGAGTTTACCATGGAGTTTTCCCGATATTCCAAGGCCCCAGCGGCCGTATCGGAAGAACTGAAATCAATATTCAAAGAGAGGGTAAAGGGGGGAAACAAGTGATGAAAGATTTCATGGAGGTCAGCCCGTTAAAGATCCTCGAAAAATCATCCGAAAAGGCATTGGGCCGGGGAAATCTCGGTGTTCTCATGGCGCGTGCGGGAGTGGGTAAGACGGCCTGCCTAATCCACATCGCCTTTGATCGCCTTTTTCGTGAGGGGAGATTGGTTCATGTCTGCCTCGAAGATACGCCTGAGAAGGTCACGTCCTACTACAACGTCATTTTTTCCGACCTTGTCGAGGCCTTTAATATGGCGGATGATGAGATCAGAATGCTTGTGGAAAAGAACAGGATGATTTTGGCCTATCTCAATCGCAGCTTCGAGATCGGGCGCCTCAGGGAGAACCTTAAAAACCTGGTAGAAAAGGTCCATTTTGTCCCGGACACACTCATTGTAGACGGTCTTGATTTCGAAAAAGCCGACCGGAAGGTCTTTGAGGATTTTAGAGAGATTGCCTCCCAATACAATGTGGAGATATGGTTTTCAGCTCTCAGTCACAGACATATTACCGATGTTAATGAGGAGGGCATCCCCTACCCCTGCAACAAGTTGGACGATCTTTTTGATATCATTGCCGTGCTGGAGCCTGCCTCATCAGGCATCGTCTTAAGGCTTCTTAAGGATCACGGCAAGAAAATCATGCCTGATGCCTCTGTCAACCTTGATCCCAAGACTTTTTTGGTCATGAATTGAATCTCCCCGCAGGTCCCGCTCTTTGAGTGGGACCTGCGCATTTTTATGCTCTCTCTTCACTTTATCTCTTCAAAAGATATTTCTGAATCCGTCAATCACCTGATAATGGTTAAGATATTATAAATAGAGGGATAACATCTGTTGATTGTGTTTCTGCCATCCTTCTGATATAGTCCTTTTCGGCCTTGTTTGGCGAAAATTCTCCCAACACTACAACGGATATGGTTCGAAGATTCTGTCCCAGGGGGAGTTGTGTAGAATCGTGAAGTGGTTTTGTGAATTGTAGATGAGGTTGACGCAGAATTGGTCCAAAGATCCCCACAGAAGAAAGTAGGTCGCAATGATCCCTGCCCCTGCGGGAGTGGCCTGAAATACAAGAAATGTTGCTTAGGCAAGACTTCTTCGGGAGTGAATGACATGAAAGAAAGGTACATGAGAGACCACAAGATTCCTCTCAAGGATGAGGCGGACATAGAGGCTATCAAAAAGGCCGGGCGATTGGCTCTCGAAAGCCTGGCCTTGGTAGAAGGGCTGATCAAGCCGGGTATCAAGACCGATGATATCAATGCCCTGGTTCATGACCATACCATCAAGAACGGCGCTGTCCCCGCTCCCCTAAATTATCGTGGCTTTCCCAAGAGTGTATGCGTCTCTGTCAATGAAGAGATCTGCCATGGCATTCCTGGAGACAGGGTTCTGAAGGATGGTGATATCGTCAATGTAGACGTTACCCCCAAACTCGACGGCTATTATGCAGATGTCAATAAGACCTTCTTTGTGGGGACCCCCGGAACGGGAGCCCGAAGGATTGTCCAAGTCGCTAGGCAGAGCCTCAAGGCGGGCCTATCCATGGTTGCCCCAGATAAGAGAATCGGCGATATTGGCTGGGCCATCCAGAGTATAGCAGAGAGAGAAGGGTGTTCCGTTGTCAGAGAATTTGTGGGTCATGGGGTGGGCCTCGAATTTCATGAGGCCCCTCAGATCCCCCATTACGGCCAGAGAGACAAAGGCATTCTCCTTGTCCCGGGGATGGTTTTCACAATTGAACCCATGATCAATCTGGGTAAGAAAGACCTCCACATTCTTGATGACAACTGGACAGCCGTTACGAACGACGGTTCTCTCTCAGCCCAATTCGAACAGACCATTTTAGTCACGGAAGACGGTTTTGAGAGCCTGACCCCCTTTGATCTGGATGCCCCTCTCTTCTCTTGAGTCATACACTTCAGTCTTCAGTCATTAACCTAAACACCTTATGGTTGAAATTTCGGCATGATCTCTTCTCTTCCTGATAAGGCCAAAGACTTAGGCTTTATTGCCTGCGGGTTTTCAGAGCCAAAAAGGCCTCTCTATTTTGACCAATTTAGCGCCTGGATATCTGACCGCAAGAACGCGGGCATGTCCTGGCTTGAGAGAAACATGGACGTGAGAGAGGATCCATCCAGACTTCTCAGCAGCTGCCGGACTGTCATTACACTTGCTTATCCCTATCCTTCCCAAAAGCCCGGAACCGTAGACGGTTTCACCGTGTCCAGATATTCTCAGCCTGGGGAGGCAGACTATCATGTCAGGCTAAAGGGTCTTTGCGGGGCGTTGCTGAATGTTCTGGAAGAGGCCTATCCCAGGAGTCATTCACGGGTTTGTGTGGATTCCGCTCCCCTGTTGGAGAGAAGCTATGCGTGCTCATCCGGGATCGGCTTTGTGGGGAAGAACAACATGCTTATCATACCGGGATACGGCTCTTATATCTATCTTGCGGAGATCCTGACTACGGCCCCGATAGACATGGCGTCTTTTAAGCCCATGGAAAATCGATGTGGCACCTGCACGTCGTGCGTGGATTCATGTCCCACAGGGGCCCTGGAAAGACCGTTCTATCTTGACGCCTCAAAATGTCTTTCTTATCTCAGCATCGAGGATAAGGGAAAGATTGATGAGGAGACCGGCATAAGGATGGGCGACTGTTTTTTCGGGTGTGACCGATGTCAGGAAGTGTGCCCTTTTAATGAAAAGGAAGGCTCAACACAGATTTTCCTCCCTTCAACAGATGCATTTCTTGAGATGGACGACAATGAGTTTAAAAAGAGATTCGGGAAGACGGCCTTCGCCAGGGCGGGATTGGAGAAACTGAAGACGAACATTCAAGGCATGAGATCTTAGAGTGAAACACATTTTCGGCCGAGATTTGCTGCCTCCTGAAGCGTTTCCGGATTATCTTTCACAGCAGACTTATGTTCCAGCATTCTGAAAAAGATCCCTCCTTCATAGTTCATGTCCAAGGCGTCATAGAAGTACTTTGCGGTCAGTATAGTCCCTTCAAACAGATTCTCTCCCCGCGTTGCCCCCGCGGCGATCAAATAACCTTTGCCGCTATCGTATGTTTTTCTTTGCTCAGAGGTCTTTTCCAATATCCGCTTGGACCAATTCGCCTGTGAGCGGTCAATCAGGGCCTTGACCTGAGCAGGGACCCCGTAAAAAAAGATGGGAGCAGCCAAAATGATGACATCCGACTTTTCCAGAAGTGGATAGACGGTCTGCATATCGTCATCCACCACACATTCGCCGGTCTTGTCGCATCCGCCACACTCAAGACATCCGCTTATCTTCAGACGTCGAGCGTAAATCTCGGAGGTATCTGCTCCTGTGCCTTGAGCCGCTTCAAGGGTCTTGTCAAGAAGTTGATCCGTGTTTCCACCCTTTCGGGGACTCCCATAGATGCCTAATACCTTCATCGCTCCTCCGTCATTTCCTCCGATATTGAGGTTGTTATTCCTTCACACGACGACCCCTCTCAATGGTTCAGCACTCTAGATGGTGTCGAGCACTTCGTCGATTTGAGAGAGGGTCAGTAATTCCAGATCATACAGTATTCTCCCGATGAGTCGGTGTTCATTTTTTTCTATCTCCTCTGTGATTTGTATCTTTAAGGCTTCGAAGAGTTGATCTTTCGTGATGAATCCCTTTTCTACTGCAGTCACTCCGAAACGTTTGTCGAGGAATTCTGTTCCCATAGCATCCTCCGCCTTGTCAGTTTAGAAAGTTTCGTTTCATTCAATCTTTTTTTACAAGTCCAAGCTTGTGTAGGATGTCCTCCATCAGACACCACTTCGTGAAGGCGGACTGCAGAAGATTGAGCCCCACAAAGGCGGTGAAAAAGAACCAGTATTCATGCACGAAATATCCCAAACCCACAGAAACAAGAATAAACGAGCCTGAAATCGCTCGAATCCAGAGTTCCATCTTCATCTCAGCACCTCCGTCGAAAAGGTCGAAGACTGAAGGCTGAAGAGAGGCCAAAAACGCCAAAAGGAACTTCCCAAAACGCTGCCTTATCCCTTCAGTCCCTTCACCTGAGTCGATCTATTCTTCGCTTATTTTCACCTCCATGGTATCGCCCTGGCGAGTGGCATCCACAATATCTTGTCCTGCCACGACCTTGCCGAACACGGTGTGGTTTCCATTCAAGTGGGGTTGGGGTAAGTGAGTGATGAAAAACTGGCTTCCGTTGGTATTTGGACCCGCATTGGCCATGGAGATGACGCCTTTTTCATGGGTCAGCGGATTCTTGCTTACCTCATCCTCAAACCTGTACCCTGGACCACCGGCCCCTGTGCCTGTGGGATCACCCTCCTGGATCATGAAATCACTAATCACGCGGTGAAACGGTATGCCGTCATAGAAGCCTTGCTTAGCCAAGAACACGAAGTTGTTGACGGTCTTGGGTGCGTGTTCCGGGTAAAGCTCCAACTCTATGGTACCCCGGTTGGTTTTGATTGTCGCACTATAGGTCTTGTTTGGGTCAATTTGCATCTTCGGTGGGCTATTCCACTGTAAATTTGCCACATACTATTCCTCACTAATCTCATCTGTTTTCATGCCGACTCTTTAACTGAATGGGTCAGACAATTTCGATTGGGTATTGTACTTGAGTGTTTCCCGCCGATGATAATGCGGGATTCAGAGTCTCCCGTTTCCGATCCGCTTCAGACGGGATTTACGCCGGAGGCGTACAAGTTCGCTTCGCTTCAAAAGGCTGTCAAGGTCGAAGACTCCCCCTGATCCACCATCAAGCTGTCATCTGCTGTGTTGCCTTCGGTCGCTTCTCCTTGCGGCGTATTGTCTATACGCCTCAGTCGGCGCTCCTCGGCGCCTTGCATCTAACACCTTGCTGATGCCCAGGGATTGCCCAAAACCCTTAATCATCATTGCCCATCAACAAATCTGATGATGGATTTTGGCTCCCATGTATCGGCGGAAAACACTGAACACTAATTCTAAATGCCGAAGCATCGATTCCATGACAGTTGGCAGAAGGACTAGACGCTAGTCGGTTCGTTCGGTAATGACCAGTTCCTTAAAGCCTAATCTGTGTAAGTATTTTTCCCTGGAAAAGGGTTCACTGTCCACATTGTCGGCCCAGGTGAATAGCTCGAATGTCATGGTATCGAAGCCTGTGTCTAAATAGATGATATTGCTTGCCCAAAGATTCAGAAAAGCCTTTGACTCTCTTGGATTCGAACGGCCTTCGATGAATTTGCCGTATCCAAGACGAAGTGAGGCCCCTGTCCAATTCGAGGCAACAAGATCTATCCGGCCCACAGTACCGGACCAGTCAACATCGGTAATTCTTAGCGATTTCAGATTTTCGATGGGGATCTCTCTCATTCTATTCCGCTCATCATAGAGCACCAAGAGATCCGTGGATAGGACCTGTCCTTGGGAAAGACTATTAAGGTATACGTTCCTCTCTTTGTGCAGGATCGAGATGAGTCCTTCCAGTTTTTCCCCTTCCGGTGTCACAATAAATCCTTTGACCTGTTTTAGCTGAACATCTTGGATCTTTGCTTCAATCCCTACGGCGATCTTGAAATTCTTTGTGGGAGCCTCTCCGTAAGCTGCGACATGACAAAAAGTAAAAGAGAGGAGAACAACGAATAGAATGACCTTTCTCATCTGCTTCTCCTTGACCGCTCATCTTTTTCAATCAATGTCCCCCTATATCCGCCAATGGAGGGCTCAATGTTGGCATACGAGCGTAAACATGTGGGGTTGAAATTATAAGGTGTGTAATCTTTCATAGGTTTTCTTATGCAATGGGCTTGAGGCAGAATGAATACAATCCATTTTGCATTGAGAGTCTATATAACAGAGAATATCACAAAAAGGGAAGGAAATTTATGCCCTGCTCGGAAAGGAGACGATTAAGGATCTAGAAGTAAGAAATTGCAATGGGTTTGCCTTGTGCCTCTGGAAGAGGACCTTTTTTTCACTTTCCGGATGGGTCGGGCTTTGATCGGCGATGCCGATAGGAGGGGGACTCGTTCTGTAATGTGGTTTATTCCTCGATCATTTTTCCAATATCTTGAATCGTAGGATTTTCTAGGAGTTTCAAGAATTTTTGGCTAGAAAAGAGCGCATTAATATCTCCCGAACTGACCGCTCCCATGATTTCAGGATCCTGCAAAATCTCCCGAAACTCCGGATCATTCTGTAAGGAGAGGATCATGGCGAAGATTTCCTCATTACCCATCATCTTCTCCTGAAGGGCTAGAACCTCATCTCCTGAAATCCCCCCATTTTTTCTTGAACGAATGGCCCGGATTTTGGTTTCCTCGATCCTGACGGTGCCAAGAATCTCTGATTTCAGGATGAAAGTGCCGTCGCTGTAAGAGATGATCTCTCCGGTAATGATACTGCCGTCGAGGAGTTCAAATGTCTTTGTCTCACCGGCGAATGCCTGACCGAGAAAGACGACTGAAAGAAAAAGTAAAACAAGAATGAAATGTCTCATTTTAACGCTCCTCCTAGGTTCGTGTCCCAGAAATGACTTCCAAAATTCCGAGCAGATTCTATGACACGTGGGGGGTATGGGGGTCTCTTTTCAGTTTCACCACCATCTATCCAGAGGTTGTGGAACGGCACCATAATTCTGCATACTATGAAGCAGCCCCACCAACAATGTCGCCACAGCGACGGGCATTTTTTGTGCCTGTCCACTGAACTCTGTCCACTTTGGGGGCGATAACAGGCTCGGGCGTCTTTTGG
>CAZCCX010000082.1:0-8665 GCA_964497115.1 uncultured Desulfobacteraceae bacterium | reverse complement strand
CAACAACAACACCCCAAAAAAGATAAGTAATCCAGAAAATAAAAAATACCTGTTCTCATCCTATATAGTCATTGGAGAATCATCAGGCTTGCCCAAAACTCCTCATTCATCTGAACATGCTGTTGTCATCGGCGGGGGTGTCATCGGTGCGGTAACCGCCTATTATCTGGCCCGAAAAGGGTGGCGTGTAACCCTGGTGGAACAGGATGTCTTGGGCCATGGAAGCTCCTGGGGAAATTGCGGGCTTCTCCTCCCCAGCCACGTACTGCCCCTCAATTCAATGGACAACCTGATAAGCGGCATGCGTTGGATGCTCAAGCGCGATGCCCCTTTGCATATCCGGCCGAGGCTGGATATCAGACTTTTTCAGTGGTTACTGCGCTTTGCCCTGCACTGCACACCCACAGCCATTGATCGCGCAGCCACTGCCCGGGCAGCTCTGTTGAACAGGGCCCGTGAGTTGTTCGAGGACCTTATTCTTGAAGAGGACATCCATTGTGAATGGCAGCGCAGCGGGGCGCTTTATCTGTTTCGTGATGAAAAGGCCTTTCAGCATTTCAAGGTGATGGATGAGGCCGTCCGAAAATACAGTGCGGGTTGCCTGGCGGTTTCACCCACGGAACTTAAGGAGAGAGAGCCGTCGGTCCGATCTTCAGTAGCCGGGGCCTGGCTTGACCCGGGGGCGGCATGGCTTCGTCCGGACAGGTTCATGGCCGAAATGGCACGTGTGCTCCGTAAACACGGCATCACCATTATGGAAAAGACCGGGTTTGTCGCGTTTCGCACCGAGATTAGACGGGCCGTCTCCGCCGTTACCTCCGATGGTGACGTGGCGGCGGACGCTTTTGTTATGGCCACCGGGGCCTGGACACCCCTACTCTCCAAATCATTGGGCTGCAGGCTGCCCATTCAGCCGGGAAAGGGCTATTCCGTGACCATGCCTGTGTTGGAAGATGGTCCCAAGGTCCCGTGTCTCTTCGAAGAGTTGGGGGTTGTTGCCACCCCCTTTCAGAGTGGATTCCGGTTGGGAGGGACCATGGAGTTTGCAGGTTACGACTCAGAGTTAAACCGGACCCGACTTCGGGCCCTGTTGAGAGGGCCGCGAGAGTATCTCAACGCAAAGCAATATGGCCCTGTGGATGAGGAATGGTATGGCTGGCGACCCATGACCATCGACGGTTTGCCTTTCATTGACAGTCTGCCTCGTTTTGATAACGTGGTGGTTGCTGCCGGCCATAATATGTTCGGCATCTGCACGGCCCCGTCAACGGGTCGCCTGGTGGCCGAGATGCTCAGCGGAGATTCTCCTCACATCAATCCCCTACCTTATCGGATCTCCCGTTTGCGTGTTTAAGGTTCGGAGTTATCAATGATAGATGAGGAACAAGGTTTCAAAGGGTTTTGAGTCGATGTGGATTTTCAAACAAGTAAAGAGCACCAACAAGACTTGCAACAAGATGTATAATGTGGAGGCGATCCTCTTCTTGCTAACTCCAGCTAATCTTATATTCGGTAACCGGATCCCCTTTTGCCATTGATTTCGAAATTTCAATCTCTATATCTTTACACCGTGTTATTTCCAGGGCTTTTTCAATCCATCCTCCTATCCTTTTCTCGATTATCACGTGAGGTGCGCCAAATTCAGTAATATGCAGGATAACCGATTTGCTGGACGATTCTATAACTTCGATTTTTGAAGGACGGTAAAAAGTGGTTATTATTCTACTGGCTCTTTGGATCAAGTAGGCAGGATTTAAAACTCTTATGAATACTTTATAAATTCCATTTAAGGCAGTATCAGCACTGTATCGGCCAAGTTCCCATGCTCCTTTTTCTGTGGAATCGAATATCAAAGTGTCGATCTTTTGTGTAGGAATGATAGCCGCTGAATCGATTGGGTACCAGTTCGTGGCATCAATTGGATTCGTGAATATTTTTTTTGATTCTTCAGGTAAACTCTCGATCCACTCATTGAATTTATGAGCATGTAGCTTTTTAACGTATTCCCGGATTGATTTTACGGCAGAACCTTTGATTTCCATAGTTTTGTTGAGAGAACTTGCTACTGATTTATCGAAGTGTAAGAAATTGGTCCTTGTGTGTCAAGAAGAAAGCCACCTCATCATAGGGCATACATCTCCAGCAGACTCGCCTCACAAATTCAAAAATCAAGCAGGATATACCGCGCCTAAGGCGGACAGGCCTCCGGACAATCTTGGTCGACATATAAGCACTCGTTCGACCTTGAGGTTCTCGAAAGGTTATCAGCCCCGCCACAAGGACGGCGGGCAAGCACAGGGAGCTGGGAGGTCGAATAGTCGATGCTATGGAGGGACTTTGGCGGACCGGTGGCTTTGGGTAGCGACCTGGATAGATAAGCTCATTGAGCGGTTCTATTGATCCTATAGTTGCACATTACGGTCAAACAATAGATATGGAAGCAGCTTAGAGCCTATGGCGGGTGTTGGCCTCAATGATGTTATGAACGTGACTGTCTCTCTGGGACAATGTTGATTGCAGCTCTAGAACGGCTCGCTTATGGAAATCTTCAATGGTTTGGGCCCCTGTGGTGCTGAGTGTGGCTTCCAGCTGTTTTTGGGCAATGGGCAAGAAATCATAGATGGATCCGAGATAGGGGACAAATCCCTCTATACCTTCCTCAAAAAAGGCCTCGGAGGTTTGGCTGTAACGCCGATGGTTGTGTCCCCTCATACTTCCTTCCATCCAATACTCTTTCACTGTTTCCCCTCCTATGTTATGCATTATCCCAGGACTCTCAGCGAATCGAGCGAAGAAATTGCCCATCATCACCGTATCCGCCCCTATAGCCAGAGCAACGGCAATATCCACCGGCGTGTTGATGCCGCCGTCCGCTATAATTGGGGTGTAGTTATTCCCATTGGCGTACGTGTCACGGGCCTTGACCACTTCCATGATTGCAGTCGCCTGACCCCGTCCTGTGGCCTTTACGTCCTGTGTTATGCAGCCTGATCCGATTCCCATACCCACCTTGACCCCGTCTGCTCCTGAATCTACAAGCATTCGAAACGCTTCGGCCGTCACGACGTTGCCGCCGATTACCGGAGTCTCGAAATTCTTCTTTATCCATTCAATGGTTGCTTTTTGGTTGATCGTAAATCCATCTGATGAATCGACCACGAGAAAATCGACGTCGTTTTCCACGAGTTCTCGAATGCGCCCTCTGTCTTCCGAATGGGTTGAAACGGCAGCGCCTACCCGCAATCTCTTTTGCTCGTCCACTGTGGCATTTGGATGCTTGATATGCTTATCAAGGTCTTTCTTGAAAACAACGGACTGCAACGTTCCCTCGCGGGATATGATCGGGAGAAAACCGTGGCCATACTGAATCATTAAACGGTTTGCCTCCTTCAAATCCTCAAGGTCTTCACCCACATGTATGTCCTTTTTCATGCGCTCATGAACATTCTGCTCAAGGTCATGACGGGGATCAAAGTCCTTATCGGTGATTATGCCAAGGAGTCTGCCGTGAAAGACACCTGTATCTGTCACGGGAAAGATCGTAAATTTAGTTTTTTCGATGACCTCTTTTACTTCCCCAAGGGTGTGAGATGGAGAAAAGGTGATCAAATCCGTTTGAAAACCTGCCCTGTAATGTCTTACCCTTCTAACTTTTCTGCACTGCTCCTCGATCGAGTCCCCCAAAGGCATAACACCGACACCTCCCAACTCTGCAAGTGCAGTGGCCATCTCGACACCTGTGACTGCCTGCATGGCGGAACTGACAAAGGGAAGCCCTAGAAAGACATAATCGGTTCCTTTCCGGCACAGCCGGGTCCTGAGCGAGACATTTCGGATTCCGCACTTCTCATCCGTGTATCCGGGCAACAGGCGAAAGTCCTTTAGGCTGTATGCGGGCCTTGATAGCAATTGTTTCATAATCTGCTCCTTTCTGAATCATTGTTACCGGATAATCGTGACATTCCGGCCTTTTGAGTTGACAGATGGTATTCATTTGAGTAGTATTTGGCAAATTAATAATTTTAACAAAATATATTAATACTGTTAATATATGGATGTCACCTTCGAACAGATCAATGCATTTCATGCGGTCGCCCATCATCATAGTTTTTCAAGGGCCGCCCAGGAGCTATATCGAACCCAATCAGCCGTAAGCATCCAGGTTGCCAGACTTGAAGAGAGACTTGGACAGAAACTGTTTCACCGCACCACCAAGACCGTCGGATTAACCGATGCCGGCGAGATCTTCTTGCGCTATGTAGATGGGATTATGGGGCTTCTTAACGAAGCTGAACAGGAGTTGATAGACCTTGAAGAGATGGAACGAGGCCGTCTGATGATCTGCACATCCGATACAACCGCTTGTTACAGAATCCCCCATATCCTCCAGGCGTACAAGACTAAATATCCCCGGATAGAAATCATTATTCGAAATGCAACCTCCTTGATCACCGTTGAAATGGTCATACAGGGAGAGGTCGATCTTGGAATTGCCACGCTTTCTTATCTCAAACCCGGGTTGGAAGTGATTCCTCTATTCTCCCGTTCTGATGTCGTCATATGTCACCCTGGCCATCCCCTTGGCGGTCGAAGAGAGATATTGCTGAAAGACCTCGAACCATATGGATGTGTTTTGCTCGACCAGAACTGTTCGTCAAGGAGGATTCTCGATGAAGCCTGCGAAAAAGCAAAGGTGAAACTGCCGATCGCCATGGAATTGAGTTCTATTGAGGTGGTGAAGTCTTTTGTGTCCATCAATACAGGCATATCGATCGTCCCGGAAGTGTCTATCCGTGAAGAGGTCACTGGCGGAAGGCTCGTATCATTAAGGATTAAAGACTTTGAACCGGGCAGGCAGAACAAGATGGGCGTCATTTACCGAAAGAACCAATATTTCTCCATCGCGGCCCAAAGCTTTTTGAAGATGTTGAAAGATACTCTGCAAGATGTAAGGGTTTAAGCCCATATGATCCTCTGAAACCTTGCGCAATCAACAGTCTTGCGTCTGAAGAGTGGATCAAAATCTCAACTTCCGAGGCCCTTGAAGCGGACCATTCTGCTTGACTTTCGACCTGTTTGGGCTATTATAAAAGTGTAGGCCTTCTTTCCATCCATTAACCTCCGCCCGGGAGGTACGCCTTTGGAGAAAAACCTCAAATTGTGTATGCCTTGCTTAAAATATCTAGATATTTTGAATGGTTACAGTGTGATATCAAAATGTGTAGTTTTTTGATGGCAAAATAAATAACCTGTGTTGTAGAATAGAACGTACCCAAATCCGTTTCATTGACTCCAACCCTTCAGGTGAGGAGGGGACATGGCTATAAGTCACGAGTTGAGCCCCCATCATGATGAATTTGCTTGTCTTGGTGTGGGCTTTTTTCTTTTCGGCTAAGCGGATTGATCCTTTTCATGTCATGAAAGGAGGGAGGGCATGATAGATTATTGTATCGTAGTGACTGGTGGAGGGAATTCTCGTTTCTTTAGCCTTGAATCCGTTTCATTCCCGGAAATCGAATCCAGCCCAAAATTAGTTGAGTGTGGGAGGCTGGTTAATCCGGAAAAGGGGATGGCAGAACGTGAACTGTATACAGACTCAAAGACGGGTAGGGGACGTGCCCCTCACGGAGGCCCGGCACACGGATATGATGACCATCGCTCACAACATGAAGAAGAATCTGATCGACGTTTTGCCCACAAGGTCGTGAGGGAAGCAAGACGGTTCGCAAGGGAGAAACAGGCTCGCTGCGTTGTTCTTGTGGCACCGGCACGGATGATGGGATTGTTTCGCCAGGATTTGAGTATTATTAGAGAACATGGCATAAAAGTCCAAGAATTGACCAAAGATATGAGCAAGTTTTCTTCCCGCCAAATTCATCGTTACCTCGCCAAGGAGGCCTTGGTGCCGGCGTGCCGGACGCCGAGAACCAAAAAGTAAAGGATCTATCTCCCTACACTGAGTTGTGAAATGAGATCACTCTTGTCCAAAAACGGTGCTGAAATTCAGGGGTTCCGAACAGTTATCTTGACAAACCGCATACCAGACAGTAGATTTTATTAAAAGGAATACCCCTGAGAGAACATCAGATTGGCGCATTAGACTTGCCGACACTGCATTTTTAACTTGCATAAACACAAGTTCTGATATAAAATAGTGTTCAAAGATACGGTTTTCTGTCAGTATGATTCAGAAATTCAGCTATCTCCGCTCGATACAGCTTTTCTTCATCTGATTTACCTTTCCCAGTTTTTTCGTTTCATTAGGAAGAAGTCCAAGAACTGCTGCGATAAACTGAGGACAAATATAAGCGCGACGTAAAGGCGTTTGCTCATTGATGTTCGAAAACATTCTTGCGATTGGTTTTCTGTACAGGACAAGAACCAAGACAGCTTGAATAGACCGGCTTAACAACTGCACACAAAGGAAATGAACGAGAATGGAAGAGTCACAAAGGGCTAAGATTGAAGCCAAATTGAAGAGGATGATCGAGCTTCAGACTCAATCACAGAAAGAAAATAAACGTGTCAAGAACGTCCCTCACGGTACCAGGGTGATTCGTCTTCGAAAAGGCTCGCCTGACAAACACATCATTTAAGAAACCCAACACGGTAAGAAATGAAATATAAAAGACCAAGAGCAAATGGCCCTTAGGGTGGAGTCCCGTTTTTAATAGCTCTGCACAAATGCCGCAGTGAATCGCATTTGAGAAATCCCATTTGGTTTTTGGGGTTTTTGAATACACCAACCGCTTGTCGTAGATCCCGGTTTATCGGGGCAGCGGGGAGCTTCATTTCAAGATTCCCGAATCTAATTGAACCCTATTGTTGTATTAAGAATATGAGAAGGGGTCTAATAAAGCCGTACTGGCAAGGATCTTGGCGCAATTCGAAACCCTTTATGGAAATCAGCCGATGTGAATCCCAAGATAGTCAATGTAATTTTTCATGTTTTCTATCCCTCTGTGGTGGGTAGGATTGATATCAAGGGTTGAGGCAGAACAACCATGGCCTGGAGAGTCTATTTGTTAAGATGTGCGGACGATTCTTTGTACTGCGGGATTTCAAAGGATTTGGAGACTCGAATTGCACAGCATAATGCAGGAAAAGGTGCAAAGTATACGAGATCTCGCCTGCCTGTAAAATTGGTTGAGGCCAGCGAAGAATTGTCGCAAAGTGATGCGCTTAGACTTGAACACGCGGTTAAACGGCAGCCTGCCGGCAGGAAGGTCGAGACATTGAGATGTCGGCCACACCTCAAAGGGGAAGAATAGTCGCCATGACCGACACAGTGGATGGTGTGTTAAAATTTACGGGAAAACATGGCGGCGTGTTACGCGATCCATTGTTTTCCTTTCGCAGAGGGCACGGTGACGTCACCGTACCGGCCGAGCTTATTCGAAAGTATCGTCTTGTAGAGGGCGCCACTATCACAGGTCCTGTGAAAAAAGTCCGTTCAGGCCCCTTGCTCTCCTCAGTAGAAGCCATATCCGGTCTCACACCAGATGCCTTTCATGCCAGAAAGCCCTACAAGAATCTGACGGCAATCGACCCCAGTGAACGATTCCATTTAGCCTCTTCCGGTGAAACGAGTATGCGGATTGTCGATCTTGTGGCCCCCATGGGTAAAGGGACACGGGGATTAATCGTCTCCCCGTCCAGGGCTGGAAAAACCCGGCTTTTGGAGGAGATAACAAAGGCGATCCATGCGGACGATCCCAAGACCCGGATCATTGTTTTGCTGATCGATGAACGCCCTGAAGAAGTCACCTACTTTCGCCGTGCAGTGGAGGCAGAGGTCTTTTCCAGCAGCAGCGATCAGGAAATGTTTGAGCATCTGGAGCTTGCAGAAATGACCCTCGCACATGTCCGTGTTGATCTGGAGTGCGGTCGCGACGTGGTTGTCCTGGTGGACAGTCTCACCCGGATGGGGAGAGTCTTCAATCTAAAAGGCTCCGGGTCAAGACAAACCCTTTCGGGAGGTCTGGGAGCTGGTGCCTTGGAGATTCCTCGTCGTTTTTTTGGACTGGCACGGAACATCGAGGAAGGTGGGTCCATCACCATCATCGCCACGGCCCTGGTGGATACCGGCTCTCGGATGGATCAACTGATTTTCGAAGAATTCAAAGGGACAGGAAACAGTGAGATCATTCTTGAGCGTTCCCTGGCGGAAGCCCATATATTTCCGGCTATCAACATCAGCGCAAGCGGTACCCGCAAGGAGGAACGGCTCTACAGTGAGGGTGAAACCCAGCGTCTTTCAGGTTTGAGACGTATGCTGGCAGAAATGAAGCCCGCGGAAGCCATGGAATCGCTTCTCAAGCTTATGAAGAAATATCCCACCAACGAAGAGCTCCTTATGAACCTCCCCATTCACACCCATTGAAGGTCCCGGCCAGAGGGATGAGGTTCAATTGCCATTGGCAGGTCTGTGGCGACAATGGCTGCCTTAAACCTGGGTTTGTCTCCGATCAGATGAAGAATACAGTCTTTTCCTCCGACAGTTAGGGTGTTCACCTCATTGATTCTCTCAGCCCCCGACATATAGGCTGTTGGCAAATGTACGAGGGAATTCGAAAGCGCTCGGGTCCAAAAACGGTTCTGAACATCAGCGGACTGGGGGTCTCTTTTCAAGCTCAAACCATTTGTCCGGAGGTGGTGGAACGGC
>CAZCCX010000081.1:0-8695 GCA_964497115.1 uncultured Desulfobacteraceae bacterium | reverse complement strand
CCTATCCCTGTCCCGATATTAAAGAAATCACCATTTCCTTTGTTCAGGGCCAGTAGACTTGCCTCCGCCACATCTCCCACATAACAGTAATCCCGGATCATGCCCTCGGGGTCTTCAGGGAAATGATTGAGTGTGCAGGGCTTCCCGTTCAGGAGATTATCCATGAAAATGGCCACGACCCCCGCCTCCCCGTGGGGTATTTGGCGTGGGCCATAGACATTGGCATATCGCAGGGTTGTAAAATCAAGGCCGTATTGGTGTCTGTAATAGGCAAGATAGTACTCGGATGCGAGTTTGGCAACCGCGTACGGCGAAAGGGGCTTGGGCAGATAGGCTTCAGAAGTGGGATATTCATCAGCCTCACCATAGATGGCCCCTCCGGATGAGATAAAGATGCATTTTTTGACCCTATATTTTACGGCCTTTTCAAGAAGATTTAGAAACCCTTTTATGTTGATATCTGCGTCCAAGAGCGGATCAGAGACGGACGCCGGGACACTGATCTGTGCGGCGTGGTGGTTCAAGACATCGGGGCGCTCAAGTTCGAAGATGCCGTCCATCTCCTCGGAACGGATGTCCGTCTTGTAAAATATTGCCTCCGGATGGACATTTTTCCTCTTGCCGCTGGAAAGGTCATCCACCACCACCACCTGATGCCCTGCCTGTACGTATGCGTCTACCACATTGGACCCAATAAATCCCGCGCCCCCGCTCATCATGATCTTCATGAAGTAACTCTCCTGCCAAAAAGTAGTCTGTCAGATTACGAATTGCTGTATTATCGTCATTATAGAATGAAAGTCAAGAGATTGTAGTAATTTAGCGCATTTTGGATGCTTAAACCCGAAAATCATTTTCTTTCGCCCACTCCTTCGGTCGTTTGAGGCGCAGAGCCCCAAAGAAGACCTAAAGGTTTTGCAGGTCGGTCAAATCAGAAAACGGAGGTTACTCATTTTCTCAAACATACGCACCCTATTCCCCCGTAAGCACGGGGCTCCTATCAGGAGGCCTTTTAACGTCAGCGCAGTCTATAACCTCTGTGATCTCGGTGCCTGGCGACCGCTGACGAGCGGGTGTGAGGGAAAGGAAGTGTTACAAGCGGCCTCGGTCCGCGGACGACGGACACTGAGATAATTTCACTATTGCAAAGAAGGGGTTATTATTATAACTCTACTTTATTGCCTTTTGTGCAACGGTTGCGGATAAAGACTTATGGCAAAGAAGCTAGGAAACATCCTTGACCACATAGGAGGGACACCGCTGGTTCCCATCAAACGGCTGAACTCCAACAAAGACGTCCAAATTTTGGCAAAACTGGAATCTTTCAACCCAGGTGGTTCCGTCAAAGACCGACCCGCCCTGACCATGATCGAAGAGGGGGAAAAGAGGGGACAGCTGACAAAGGAGAAGGTCATCCTTGAGGCTACCAGCGGGAATACGGGGATTGGGCTGTCTCTCATCGCAGCGGTCAAGGGGTATCGGATCCTATTGGTTATGTCTGAGTCCGTCAGTGAAGAGCGGAAGAAGATCCTGCGGGCCATGGGTGCGGATTTGGTCTTTACCCCTGCTCACCTGGGAACAGACGGGGCCATTGAGTTTGTCTATAATATGATCCGGGAAGAGCCCGAGAAATACTGGCTGGCCGACCAATTCAACAATGAGGCGAATTGGAGAGCCCATTATGTTGGGACAGCTCCGGAAATTTGGGAACAGACCAACGGGAATCTGGATGCGGTTGTCGCCACCATGGGCACGACAGGGACCCTTATGGGGCTTTCAAGACGGTTTAAAGAGCTTAACCCAGGGGTGGAAATCGTGGGTGTGGAGCCCTACCTGGGGCATAAGATCCAGGGCCTGAAAAACATGAAGGAATCCTATTGCCCCGGCATATTTGAAAAGAGCCGGGCGGATCGGATCATCAATATTGAAGACGGAGAGGCCTATCACATGGCCAGGGTGCTGGCCAAAGAAGAGGGGATCTTTGTGGGCATGAGTTCGGGAGCGGCCATGGCCATTGCCCTGAAGATCGCCAAGGAGATGAAACAAGGCCGGATCGCGGTCATTCTGCCTGACGGAGGGGAGAGGTACCTCAGTACCTCCCTTTTTTTGGTCAAAGAAAAATCGGGAATAGTCCTCTACAACACGCTGACGCGAAAAAGGGAGGAGTTTGTCCCGATTCATGAAAAACATGTGAAGATCTATACGTGTGGTCCCACGCTTTGCCAGTTGATCCACATCGGTCAAAGCCGACGCCTTGTCTTTTCAGATGTGTTAAGACGCTATCTGGAGTTCAAGGGGTATGATGTCACCCACATCATGAATGTGACGGATCTGGATGACCGAACCATAGAAGGGGCAGGCAAGGCAGGCCAATCCCTAAAGGATTTTACAGAAGGGTTTTATCAGGAATTTCTAAGAGACCTCGATACCCTGAATATCAAGAGGGCTGCGGAGTATCCCAAGGCTAGCGAGTATGTGGAAGACATGATCAAGGTAGCCCAGAAACTCATGGACAAGGGATACGCCTATGAAAAACTGCGGTCTGTGTATTTCGATATATCCCGATTTGAAGAATACGGGAAGCTCTCCAAGATAGACCTTGACAAGATTCGTTTGGGAAAGACGGTGGACCTGGAAGAGTATGAAAAAGAGAATCCCCGGGATTTTACCCTTCTCAAGAGGGCCACTCTCGATGAACTGAAGAAAGGCGAATTCTACAAGACCAAGTGGGGGAACATTCGGCCGAGCTGGCACCTGGAATGCCCGGCCATGGCCATGAAGCTCCTGGGGGATACCTATGATATACACATGAGCGGATCTGACCTGATCTTTCCTCATCATGAAAACACCATCGCCATCAGTGAGGCGGTCACCGGGAAATCGCCTGCCCATTATTGGCTCCACAATGAGCTGGTGATGGTCGAAGGGAAAAAGCCATCCCGTGGTTCCGATCATGATGCCTATACCATCAGGCGAATCCTGGAGCAAGGATACACCGGAAGGGAGATCCGATTTTGGCTTCTTAGCCGTCATTACCGAAAACCCATATCTTTTTCGTGGTCAAACCTCGATACAGCCAAGAATACCGTTGCGCATCTGGACATATTTGTCGAAAAGCTTCGGTCCTGCTCGCCCGGTGGGCCTCATCCGGAGATGGATCAACTGCTCTACAATCTGAAACATAAGTTTATCGAAGCCATGGACGATGACCTGAACATGGCTCTTGCCCTGGCATCGCTCTTCGAGTTCACACGAGAGATCAACCGTGTCATGGATCGAAAGGGTCTCTCAACTTCGGACAAACAGAAGGCGGAAGAAGGACTTCAGGAGATCAACTCGGTCCTGGACATCCTGGACCTAGAGCCTTCGAAACCGGCGGAAGAGGTGGAGAAATGGATAAAGAAGAGGGAAGAGGCCAGGAAAGAGAAGGATTGGGCAGCGGCGGATGAGTTTCGTCGGAAGCTGAAGGGTATGGGTGTCGAGGTGATTGACACAAAAGAGGGGCCTGTCTGGCGGAAGGGAAAAGACTGATCCGGCGAATGGCGCAATCCACACCACTTCTCTTCCAAGACTTCCTTTATCTCTTGTGACAAGGCTGTCATCTACTTGATATTTGACTTGTCAATTGCTTTTTGTATTGTGAAGAGCACCATGTCCAAAAAGCCCACGGTTGTGAATCGGCTTCCAAAATTGCCCCACCCATAAGAGCCCTTTATTCTGCTGGCAAATCGACAGATATCATTGACTTTTCCTTCGGGGGCGGGTCAGTTTTGGATGCCGATAATGGGTCAGCTTTAAATGTCTATTGACAGATTTAATTCATTATAACTATAATATTGATAATCTAATTAAGGATAATACTTCCCCCACAACAGGTCTCACTTTATTTGATATTTCGTCAAGAAGACAATTCAAGATCTGGCTGGTGTTCCGCCAAGACATTGTTTAAATACATTGTTTAGGATGGCCAGAATAAACCGTATGAGCAAAATCGTTGCCATTGCCAGATTCCAAAGCAAAATTCGATCACAGGATTTGTCTGACGTGTGTGAAAGAGTATTATCCAGACCCTCTCGATGAAAATAAGAGGCAAACGCAAACGGTAAAAGTCTAATTGGCTGTTTTCGTGTAGGTGGATCATCCAATCGAAGGTGCGAACCCTGTATTTTGTATCATAGGAGTCTTGTCCAATGGCCGAAAAACCATCTTACGAAGAATTGTTAAATCGTGTGAGTACCTTGCAGGAATATATCGATTTAGCAGGAGTGATTTTCGTTGCCATTAATACTGAAGGAAAAGTCACACAAATTAATAAAAGGGGATGTAAGGTCTTGGGATACGAGGAGGAGGAAGTTGTTGGAAAAAACTGGTTTGATAATTTCCTGCCCGAGAGATTGAAAAATGAAGTAAAGGGCGTTTCAGAATCGTTGCTCTCTGAAGAAACAGTGGAAACAGAGCCTTTTGAGAATCCCGTGGTAACAAGGAGTGGAGAAGAAAGACTGATCTTGTGGCACAATGTTCCTTTGAGGAACGAAAAAGGAGACGTCATCGGACATCTCAGTTCAGGGACTGACATCACAGAACATAAGCAGGCGGAGGAAAAGCTTCGTCAGTACGAGAGCATTGTGTCCTGCTCCACCGATATGTTGGCTCTAATCGATAAGGACTTCTCTTATCTGGCTGTAAATGATGCGTATGCGAGGGCGTTTGGTTTGGTCAGGGACGAGGTAATCAATCATTCTATGAGTGAAGTTTTTGGGGAGGAGGTCTTTGAAAGCGTCATTAAGCCGAATGCCGAAAAGTGTCTGGAAGGCGAAAACGTCTTCTACGAAAGGTGGGTTGTTTCCCCTGAAGGTAGAAAACGATACATGGAGATGCGTTATTTTCCTTATTTGGGTCCTAATAATGAAAGAAAGGGTTTTGTCGTAAACGCGCGGAACATGACCGTACACAGGCAGGAGCAAGAGTTGCTTTCTCGCGGACTGAAGATCAATAGAGCCTTGGCTAGAATGTCGAGCAGTATGGTTGGAACGTCCGATGCGCTCAGCGATATTACAGATACTACGCTCAAGTATGCCAGGTTGCTGACCGGTAGCGAACATGGCTATGTATCAGTCATCGATAAAGAGACCGGTGCGAATATCAGTTATACGATTACAAAAATGATGGACAAAGAATGCCTGATTTCAGGCAAAGATAAGCATTTTGTTTTTCCTTTAGACCCTGACGGACGATACCCGAATTTGTGGGGACACGCGCTAAACACACGAGGTGCTTTTTACGCGAACGCTCCCGAAAGCCACGAATCATCAGGAGGGTTGCCTCCGGGACACATTCCAATTAAGAACTTTCTTTCCGTTCCAGCCCTGCTTGGGGACAGGTTGGTCGGCCAGGTGGCGTTGGCAAATTCTGAAGAGGGCTTCTCGGACAGTGATTTGGAGGTCGTTTCCCATTTGGCCAAGCTCTTTGCGGTTGCAGTAGGGCACAAACAGACTGATGATACTCTTGCTGAAAGTGAAGAGAAATACCGGACTTTGGTTGATAATGTTTTGGGCATGGTCTACAGGGGGAAATCGGATTGGTCAACAGAAGTAATAAGCAATAGTGAATCCATTTCCGGATATACAGTTGATGAATTTATGTCTAAAAAGGTTAATTGGGTTGAGCTCATACATCCTGATGATAGATCAAGGGTTCTTAGTGAAGGCCTGAAGTTAGTACAAGAGCCGTTTGAATTGATACAAGAGTATAGAATTACTGCAAAGGACGGAAGTGTTCGTTGGGTTAGCGACAGCAAGAAATCATATTTCAAAGAGGGGGTTTTTCAAGAAATCGATGGCATTGTTATGGACATCACCCAACGGAAGGAGGCGGAAAAAGACCGTGATGCATTGCAGTCCCAGCTCTTCCAGTCCCAGAAGATGGAGGCCATCGGTACTCTAGCAGGTGGTGTGGCCCACGACTTCAATAACATTCTTACGACGATTATCGGCAACTGCCATCTCGCACTGACCAGTCTGCACGAAGAAGATCCCCTGATCGAGGATATACAAGACATCAAGAGGGCCGGCGAGAGGGCGGCTGACCTGACCCATCAGCTTCTGGCCTTTAGCAGTAAGCAAATCATTAAGCCAAAGGTCCTTGATATCAATGAAGTATTGACGGACATGGGCAAGATGATTTCCCGCCTTATCGGAGAAGATATTGAGATATCTGTAATTGCAGCGCCTGAATTATGGCTCGTTGAGGCGGATCCGGGGCAAATAGAGCAGATAGTCATGAACCTGGTAGTAAACGCCAAGGACGCCATGCCCGAGGGTGGCAAGCTTACCGTTGAGACGGCTAATGTGGAGCTGGATGAGGAGTTTTTTCGCAAACACGGCGTTACGGGGCGGGTCGGTAGTTTTGTGATGTTGGCTATAAGCGATAATGGAATTGGCATGGACAGGGAAACCCAGGAACGCATATTCGAGCCTTTCTTTACCTCCAAAGCAAGCGACAAGGGCACAGGCCTGGGTCTCTCCACTATATACGGCATCGTGAAACAAAACGAAGGATTTATCTGGGTCTACACTGAGCCAAGGCAGGGTAGCACGTTTAAGGTCTATTTTCCTAAGACAAAAGGGAGTATGGATCCAGAGAGTGAAGATCAATACATTTCGAATGAGCTTGGTGGATCCGAGACTGTTTTGATTGTGGAAGATGATGACAGCGTTCGAAAACTTGCGCGAAACTCGCTCAAGAAGAATGGATACAGAGTTCTGGAGGCTGAAAACGGTGAAAATGCTTTACGGGTCAGCGAAGCGCACGACGGGTCGATTGATCTGATTCTAACCGATGTGGTGATGCCGAAGATGAGCGGTAAGGAACTGGCAGGATTGGTGGGAAAGATTCATCCCGGTGTGAAGGTTATTTTCATGTCCGGGTATACGAATGACGCCATTGTGAATCACGGCATTTTGACCCGAGGGGTGGAGTTTATCGAAAAACCATTTACACCGAAGAGTCTGGCGAGTAAGGTGAGGGCGGTGCTGGACAAGAAGGGTTGATGATTGGGAAATAAAAACACCAATCATAACTCGAGAAGCAAGAATGATAGACCTAAGGACCAATCAAGATGTCCAAGATTCTGATCGTTGATGACGACAAGATGATATGTAAAACGCTGGCCCGTTATATTCAGCGTATGGGACACGAGTGCGCCTCTGTTTTGACCCTTGAAGATGGACTTAAGGAAGTATTATCCGACACATTTGACGTGGTTTTTCTCGATGTACGTTTGCCTGATGGAAACGGTCTGGATGCACTCCCGGTAATGCAGAAAGCGGATTCTTCTCCAGAAATCATTATTATCACAGGAGAGGGTGATCCGGATGGCGCGGAGCTTGCCATAGAAACTGGCGCTTGGGCGTATGTTCAGAAACCATTTGGTATGGAAAATCTAGGTCTGCAAATAGCTCGTGCCCTCCAATACCACGAGAAAAAATCTCAGACGAATCCACGTGCGATACTGAGACGAGAAGGTATTGTGGGAGGCAGTCCGGAGTTGGAAGCATGCCTGGACTTGGTGGCACAAATGGCAAACAGCGACGTAAATGTGCTCATAACGGGTGAAACCGGCACGGGCAAAGAACTCTTCGCTAAAACCGTTCACAGGAACAGCGCTCGATCTACTAAAAATTTCGTTGTGCTCGATTGCGCTGCTCTACCTGAGAACCTCGTTGAAAGTATGCTCTTCGGACACGAAAAGGGAGCCTTCACCGGTGCCGAAAAGCCACGTGTGGGTTTCATGAAAGAGGCTGACGGAGGTACGCTTTTCTTGGACGAGGTAGGAGAACTTCCATTAACCGTTCAAAAGGACTTCTTACGTGCACTCCAAGAACGTCGGTTTCGGCCTCTAGGGAGTAACAAAGAGATTGAAAGTGATTTCAGGCTTGTATCGGCCACGAATAGGGATCTGGGAGGTATGGTCCAATCAGGACAATTCAGAAAGGATCTCTACTTCCGTATCCAAGCGGTGACCATTGAGGTCCCAGCTTTGAGGGCACGCCCCGGTGATATCAAGGAGATTTCCTCCCATCACATTGCTGAACTCTGCGAGCGATATGGCACTGAGACAAAGGGGTTTTCCCCTGATTTTTTCGATGCATTAACTGTCTATGATTGGCCTGGAAATGTTCGTGAATTACTAAATACCATGGAGAGAGTGCTGGCTATTGCTCGGTTCGAACCGACACTCTTTCCCAGACACCTGCCCACAGAACTCCGAGTTCACCAGGCCAGGGCCTCTGTTAGTAAGAAGGGGACCGAAAAGGAAACCTACTCAAAAGAGGACTCTCAGGTCCTCACGCTTCCCAAACTCCAGGCAGTGCGAGATACCGCCTTAGCCAACGCTGAAAAGCAGTACTTGCATGATCTTGTGCTACTCACCGAAAGGAACATCAAAGAGGCCTGCCGAATATCAGGCCTCTCCCGGTCCCGCCTGTATTACCTTCTAAAGAAGTATGGCATAAACAAATTCTGAGAAACCCGGATATTTGAAACTGGATATTCAAGACTCGAAGTCCGCCAGCTGCTTTGGCCGGTTTCAAGTTAGCAGTTTCAAATCACTGGCATGCGATCTCCAATAACCAGCATAAGCATTCCTGTCACACAAGAAAAATTCCCACTTCACAAGAAAGCAGCTGTGCAACAC
>CAZCCX010000080.1:0-8699 GCA_964497115.1 uncultured Desulfobacteraceae bacterium | reverse complement strand
GAACCGGTTTTTGAGGAGATGATTGATTTCTGGTTCATTGATAATCCTCATCGCACCACCCTCATCCTAAAACCGGACAAAGAACTGGCTAAAAAGGAGGAGACCGCTGAGCAGGAGAAGTTGAGCGAGATTCGCGAGGCCATGACTTCGGAGGACCTACAAGATGTGGTCGCCCAAACAAGAAATCTCAAGCAGATGCAAGAAACCCCTGATTCTCCCGAAGCCCTGGCAACTATCCCCACCCTGAGTATCGAGGCACTGGACAAAAAAAACAGGATGATTCCATTGTCTGTCTTGGAACAAGTCAAAACCCCCATATTGTATCATGATCTCTTCACCAACGGCATCGTTTATCTGGATGTGGGCTTTGACCTCCATGCCCTGCCTCAGAAGCTCCTCCCTTATGTTCATCTATTCGGCAGGGCCTTGTTGGAAATGGGGACGGAGACCGAGGACTATGTCAGCCTCTCACAACGGATTAGCCGCAAGACCGGTGGGATAAGACCGTCAATATTGACTTCGGCTATCAAAGATGAGCAGAAAGCCGCGGCTTGGTTATTCCTCAGGGGCAAGGCCATGAAGTCTCAGACGACGGAGCTAACGGACATCTTGAGAGACGTCCTGCTCAATGTGAGACTGGATAGCAAAGATCGGTTTCGGCAGATGGTCTTGGAGGCAAAGGCGAGGCAGGAGCAGAAGCTGATGACTATGGGACATCAAATGGTGAGTCTACGTTTGAGCGCACACTTTCACGAAGCGGAGTGGGCCGCTGAACAGATGAACGGTGTGACCTACCTGTTTTTTCTCCGCAGGCTCGCAAAAGCCGTGGATGAAGACTGGTCCGGTGTTCTTGCAGAGATGGAAGAGATCCGATGTATCCTCCTCAACCGTGATGCCATGCTTCTCAACGTCACCCTGGACGAGACAGGTTGGTCGGATTTCCGATCTCAAGTGAATGGGTTTTTGGAGGCCCTACCGGCTTCGATGAGGGGACACGCCGTGTGGTCCCCGGAAAGACCCGCTGATTTCGAGGGGATGACGGTCCCGAGTCAGGTCAATTATGTGGCAAAAGGTGTGAACATTTTCGAAGGAGGGTATCGTTTCCATGGCTCTTCCCTTGTGATATGCCGATACCTGCGCAACGCATGGCTTTGGGATCGCATCCGGGTTCAGGGTGGAGCATACGGGGGCTTTTGCCTTTTTAACCGACTTTCGGGTGTCTTGTCCTTTGTCTCATACCGGGACCCGAACCTTTCCAAGACCCTTGAAGTGTTTGATCAAACGGCTGATTTTCTTGATACAGCCACGCTTCATGAAGATGAACTCGCACGGAGTATTATCGGGACTATTGGGGATATAGATCAATACATGCTGCCGGATGCCAAGGGATATGCCTCCATGGTTCGCCACATCACCGGTCAAACCGAAAAAGAACGGCAACAAATCCGGGAAGAAGTGTTGAATGCCACAACCTCAGATTTTCAAGGCTTTGGACAAGCGTTGGAAACCTTTAAGGAGAGAGGACTGGTGAAGGTGCTTGGCTCTGAAAAGGCGATTCAGGACGCCCAAACCGGCCGTCAAGAGAGACTGCACATTCTGAAGGTCATCTGACTTTGACCAGACCTAAAAGCCCCGGTTTTCCCCCCTCTAAGGGATCTTTGACTGGCCGGGATTTTTCATTAAGGAGGATATTCGGATGGAAGACATTCTCAAAGTTGAATACCCGGAGTTCTTGTTTTTTCAAAATCCGATCTGGAATTCGATCATCAATGTGGCCCTTATTCTTGTGACGGGGACTGTTGTCTGGTGTGTGTTTAGTTTTGTCATCAAAAGGTTGGACAAAATGAATCAGACGCGTCCCTTTTTCCAGAAAAACAAACAGTTTCTTCCGCTGGTAAGGAAATCCGGACACAGCGCTATCATATTCCTGGTGATTATTGGCTTGGTCAACCTTGTTCATGTCCCTATCGTTGATAGGGTGTTTTATGCCTTTATGATTATCATCCTTGCCTCTTTCGCCAATAACATTGCCATGACCCTTTTACCTGCCCTTGAAGAGAATATTGCAGAGAAGACTGAAACAAAACTCGACAATGTCCTTTTCGGACTGCTCCATAAATTCGCCACGATTATTATCTTTGTGACCGCCGGCATCTTGGCCCTAGATGTGTTAGGCTTAAATATCATGCCTTTTATTGCCGGTGCGGGTATCGTTGGGATTGCAATTGGCTTTGCAGCCAAAGACACCCTCTCCAATGTGATTGCGGGCATCCTGCTCATCATAGACCGCCCCTTTGAGGTGGGTGACCGTATCGAAGTCTGGTCTGCACCAGTCAATTCAGCAACCTGGGGAGATGTGGTGGACATCGGACTTAGGGCCACCAAGATTCGGACCACTGACAACATCGTCATTATCATCCCAAACAATGTGATCATGACCAGGGACATCGTCAACTATACGAACATCACCGATGAGATCAGGATTAGAATTCCCATCGGCATTGCCTATGATGCGGACGTGAAGAAGGCAAAAGAGATGATTATTAGAGTCAGCGAAGAGTTGGACTGGGTTATGAGAGAGCCGTCTCCTACCAAGGTGGTGGTCAAGAGCTTTGGGGACTCAGCAGTGAATCTGGAGGCCCGGGTGTGGATTAAAGAACCGAGGCGCCGGATGGACACTATTTCCCATATCACAGACCGCGTCAAAGAGGTCTTCCAGGATGAGGGTATTGAAATCCCTTATCCAAAAAGGGATATCTTCATCAAGAAATCGGGATGACCTGATTCCATCTCCACCTTGACGAATACCGTGTGGCCCTGTAGAATAGTCACATAATACCTCGTAAAGTGTTCATTGGTAAGATGAAGCCTTTACAGTACGCTCGCAAGACTCCCTAACGATTTTCGATGTCCCGGGGAGATCCCACCCCAGGAGGGCTGCACGGTACACGCTTCCTGTCCTAAGAGGATAGTGTCTACAGTCTTTCCTTAGAAGTATGTAAACCTAGACTCTTTGGATTGGAGCCATGATATGGTATCTCCGGAAACAGATGGGGAATCCGGCCAGGATGCAGCGGAAGCCGCAAGGCACGTCATTTCGTCTTTGCTCCTTGCTGTAAAGATGTCATCTCTATACCCAGAAGACCACCCCCTTTACAAAACAGCCGTGACGAGTCTCCAGGATCACTTGGATAGGTTCCTGGAAAAGTATGGCGAACTTGAGTTCCGGGTGAAGAAAAACCAGCTGCTTTTTGAGGATGAAGTCGTGCATAAAGGGGAGGCGAAAGACGGCGATCTGGCCTTTGCCCTTTTCCGGGATGGCATCACAGCCCTTGTCTTTCAAGATGAATGGGATCCTTGGGAAATCAGACTATTTGTTGGGATACTCCGTAAGTATAAGAGCATTTCCGAAGACGCCGAAGGGGACATCGTCACGGCCATGTGGGAGGCTGAATTGCCTCACATTCAATATGAATCTGCAGAACATATCCTGGAGGCTGATTTAGAAACCGAGATTTCTCTATCAAAGAGTGACGACAGAACTCTGGGAAGGTTACCTCCGATGAAAGAGGGAAATGGCCTTAGCCCCTTGGACACGGCTGGGGGTGACCCGGAGACAGTGGATAGTCCGAATACTTTACCCACTATAGATATGGCATCGACGGCACTGACACATGAGGAAATCGGGGCCCTTGTGGAGATGACCCGCCGGGAAGAAGAGCGGGATGCCATCCGTGAGATTCTGAATATCATGTCCGATCTCCTCAGGGGGAGGCAAGATGAGCGGGTGTGCGATGTGGTCTTCCAATTCTTGGAGGAAGAACTCCATTCGCGTTTTGCTCGAAAAGACTTTGATGTGACGCTCCGAATTCTGAAAGGCCTGCGCAAAATTTACACTTTATGCGAAGAAACACAGCCTTTGTCTCGTGCGCGGATTAAGGAACTCTTTGGCATTGCATCAAGTCCAGACTTTCTTGCGCCCCTAACCGATGCGTTTCCCACAATGAGCGCGACGGATATTGAGAAAGTAAAAGAGTTTCTGCTCCTTCTACCTTCTAAAGCAGTCCGTACCCTCGCTCCGATGATCACTGAAAGCGATTCTTCCCTAGTGCGAAAGATGCTCTCAGATGTGGTCGTTACACTTGCCGCGGGGAACGCAGATCTCCTCGTAGAAGCGCTGAACAAAACAGACGAAGATCTCCTGCATCTTGTCGTTCCGATACTGGGCCGCGTAGAAGATGATAAATCTTCGGAGGTTTTGATTAAGTTGGCCGCTCATAAGTCAGAAAGGGTCCGGGTTGAAGTGCTAAGGGCGATCATGGCTCGAGACCTGTGGGTTCCAGAGAAAATCAGTCCACTTATAGATGATGAGAGTGAACTTATTCGTGAACTTCTGGTAGAGTATTTTGGGTCTCGCCGAAGCGAATCGGCGGAGACCGTCCTTCTCTCTTTTCTTCAGAAGCAAAGATTTCGTAACAAGGAAAGTGGGCATCTATCTCCGTACATAAGAGCCCTTGGAAGATGTGGCTCAACCAATTCAGTCTCTTTCCTCAAGAACATCCTTCTTAAGGGCGGGTTGGTTTCTAGATTCCGAGGGTCTGCATTTCGGGAAGCCGCTGCTTATGCTCTCTTGGATCTGGAGACGAAGGAGTCTGTACTGATTTTAGAGCATGCTTCACAAAGTTGTTTCGCGGGAATCCGAAGTACCGCTCAAGCGGTCATAAAGGATCAGGGGAGTCAAGGAGATAGACAATGAGTATATCTCAACAGCGAATGAACGCGCCAACATGGGAGGAAGACCTGTTTTTGGCTCTGCATCGTATGATACATGCTGTCAGAATACACAAGGACAATAATGAATTGGTTCAGGCCTCCCTAAAACAGTTTAAGAAGGTGCTTTCGGCGAGAGAATTCGAAGGTGATTTGGCAGTCTTGATTTTTGAGGAACGGTTTTTTGTTGAAGGAGAAAAGATAAAATTCCGCAAGGAATTGGTTAATCTCATTCAGGTGCTGCTGGATTTCTTTCAAAGACGAGGCCTCGGCGGGTTGAGTTTCGGTCCTTCTGCAGGAAACGCCTCTGAGGCCGAGATCCTGAGTTTTTTCCGATGGCTTGTCCGATCCGTCGAACAAGACAAGCCCTATGCCTGGCTCAAGGAGAAACTTGAAGACACGGATCTTTCCTGGGTTAGCATCGTACAGGAGGTGAAATCGCAACGTATCACTCCTGAGGATGATCTCCGGGAGAGGGGGCGCCTCATTTACATGCATGCCTTGACTTCGGTGAAGCAGATGGCAGAGAAGATTTCTGCCCAGGGTCATGCGGGAGTACGAAAGGCCAAGAGGATGGTCCAGGGGATGGTGGACATTGTGACAAAGGACGATGGAGTCCTCATCGGATTGAGCTCCATCAAGGATTATGACGATTATACCTATACCCATTCGGTCAATGTGGCCGTGTTGTCATTATGTCTGGGTAAGCGCATCGGGCTCTCTCGCGTTCCTTTGGAGCACTTGGGCATATGTGGACTCCTTCACGACCTTGGCAAGGTGGAGGTTCCTCTGGAGGTGCTCACCAAGGCGGGTGCCTTGAACGCCAAGGAGTGGGAGGAGATTCGAAAGCATCCTCTAATCAGTGCGAAACAGATTCTTATGTTGAACGCTTCCAACGATCTGAAGTCGAAGATATTTCTTGCTCCCTTTGAGCACCATATTAAGAACGATATGACGGGGTATCCATACACAAGTGCCAAGCAAGAAGTGAGTCTCTTTGGAAAAATACTGCATATCGCTGACGTGTATGATGCCATGACCTCTCCAAGGGTCTATCGTCCTTTTGCTTTCAGTCCCGACCAGACACTGAGCAAGATGACGGAAGGGTCGGGATCGGATTATGATCCCGCACTGTTGAAAATATTTATCAGAATGATGGGCGCCTATCCCGTGGGAACCCTTCTGGAACTTGATACCGGGGAGATGGGACTCGTGATGGAGTGCCCGAAAGACTCTTTCGATTCTCACCCCCGGGTGCTCCTGTTGGAAAAGGACGGACACGGAGGAGTGAAGGGAGGAGAGGCGGTAGAACTATCCGAAAGAGACTCTGAAACAGGAACTTGCCGAAGGAGTATTGTGAGAAGCCTTAATGCAGCATCTTATGGGATTCAGCCTATAGAGTTTCTTTTTAACTAGCACCGTTGCTGTCCAAGAAAAACCTAAAAACGCTTTCTTGGTAGACAATAGAAATAATCGGTCATTTAAGGGATCTGAAAAAAGACTAAAGCGATATACAACAATTTGCCTGTGAAGAAGTAACTGCTTCAATACACAGGTCTATGAAATGGAGCCTTAAGATGAATAAAGGGGAAAAGGTAAAGGTGATCTTTCAGCCCTCCGGCAGGAGGGGCGAAGTTGAAAAAGGCACAACGATTATTGAAGCATCAAGGCAGATCGGTGTAGATATCGAAGCCCTTTGTGGAGGGAAGAAGGTTTGTGGAAAATGCAAAGTGAGAATAGAGGAGGGGCGTTTTGAGAAATATGGAATTTCCTCTTCCATAACACACAGTTCTCCATGGCAGATGGGGGAAGAGAAATTCATCAATGAAAAACAGAGGGCGGAGGGGTATCGGCTCGGATGTTGTGCCAAACTCCAAGGGGATGTCCTCGTCTTTGTGCCTGAAGAATCAAGGGCCGGAAAACAGGTCGTGAGCAAAGCTGCCAGAGACATCCATATAGACCACAATCCTGCGGTCAAACTCTATTCTATAGAACTGACACCTCCTACGTTTGAGGACCCCACGGCAGATTTTGAGCGGCTTTGTGAAGGGCTTGATCACCGATACGGTCTCAAGAACCTCACTATTGACTTTCACAGCCTCAGGGATCTGCCGGATGTCCTTCGCAGTGGAAAATGGCAAGTGACCGTGAGTGTCTGGATGGATCAAGAGATCATCAGGGTGAGATCGGGCAAGAAGGATCAACACTACGGAATGGCCATTGATATCGGGACAACTACGGTGGCCGGTTATTTCTGTAACCTGGATACCATGGAAGTGCTTGATACCCAGTCTCTCATGAATCCCCAGTGCAAATACGGTGAGGATGTCATGAGCCGTATTACCTATGCTGTTATGAATTCGTCAGGCCTTCAGAAGATGAGCGCCGACATTATTGAGGGTTTGAATGCCATTCTTCAGGGCGCAGTGGATTCCACCTATCCTCCGAAAGTGAAAATCAAGGGACAAGAAGACCAAACCGAGGAGGAATGGATTGAGGTCCCGGAAGAGGGAAAGGAATATGCCAGACTGGGGATAGAGGATATCGAGGATGTGACTATTGTCTGTAACACTGCCATGCATCACATCCTGCTTCAGCTCAACCCCAAATACGTTGGAATGGCTCCATTCCCCCCCGTGATCCATCACAGTATTGATGTGAAGGCGCGTGACCTGGGAATCCATATCAACAGAGGGGCGTATGTCCACGTTTTACCAAATGAGGCCGGGTTTGTGGGGGCGGACAACGTAGGAGTTCTTATTACGGAAGAACCCCACAAGAGTGAAGAGACCCAACTCATTATCGATATCGGAACCAATGGTGAACTGGTCCTAGGGAATAAAAAGAGACTGATATCCTCCTCTTGTGCTACGGGGCCCGCGCTGGAAGGGGCTCAATTGAGTTACGGCATGCGGGCGGCACCCGGTGCCATTGAACGGATCACCATTGATCCTGAGTCCCATGAAGTGGATTATAAGCTCATTGGCAGGGATGCCTGGAAACGCTTTTCTAAGCCCGAAGAGATGAAGACAAAAGGGATCTGTGGATCAGGGATTCTAGACCTGCTAGCTGAGTTATACAAGGCCGGAGTGGTCCTGAAGAGCGGTCGGTTCAACAAAGAACAAAAATCCGACCGCTATCGCTTGAACAGCGACGACAATCAACCGGAATTCGTGATCGCCTGGAAAGAGGAGACCAGCATCGGCAAAGACGTGGTGATTACCCAGGAGGATATTCGACAGATTCAACTGGCAAAAGGCGCCCTTTATGCCGGCTGCAAACTGATGATGAAACGGTTGGGCCTTGAAGACGTGGATAGGGTCAAGATCGCAGGGGCCTTTGGAACCCACGTGGACAGGGAAAAGGCCTTGATCATGGGGCTATTCCCGGACTGTGAGATCGAAAGGATATTTTCCGTGGGAAATGCGGCAGGCGATGGCGCAAGGATCGCCTTGTTGAACCGGGATAAGAGAGAAGAGGCCAACTGGATCTCAAGAAATGTGGAGTATATCGAACTGACGATTGAAAAGGATTTCCAGAGGGAATTTATGGGTGCCATGTATTTGCCTCACATGAAGGATCAATTTCCTCATCTGGAAGGGATTGTACCGGAAGACATCCTCAATCAAGAATAAGAATATTTTGCCACAGACCCGCACAGATTAGCATATTGGGATCGAACTCCGAGTCGCAAATGACAGAATGCAGTCTTTCAGATCATATTCCATCAATTTGGCTCATTAATCGAAACATCTTTGATATCTAGTGTCGTGTCCCAGAAATAACTTCCATTATCCTTGTCTATATCCCTCTATATTTAATAGTAACCTTAACAGGAATGTTGAGCTTGGGATTATACGATACCCTACCCGAGAAATAATTCCAGCCTGATACATGATTATATGGCACCCGTATGAGGAGCGGTAGTG
>CAZCCX010000079.1:0-9151 GCA_964497115.1 uncultured Desulfobacteraceae bacterium | reverse complement strand
CATTTTCTTGACATCTTCCGGAGTGGTGTTCATGCCTGAGACCAGAAAAACTTCCATCCACAGCGCACCTTTGAATTGTGCGCGGAAGGCCTTCTGCCCCTCTACCAGAGCATCAAACTGCAATTGCTTATGGGGACGGTTCACCCAGGCATAGGAGGCCTGGTGCCAGGCGCTCAGGGAGACTTTTACGACATCTGCAAGACAGGCCGCGTCCCGTACCTCAGGAAGAGATAGCATCGTGGCGTTGGTTAACAGCACAGTGGGAATGGCGCTGTTTGACCGAACGAACTCGAGCACCTCCCCAAAGCGGGAATGAAGCGTCGGCTCCCCGGAACCGGCAAGTGTGATATAATCAACCCTTTCGCCTGTTTTCATCCATTCACGGAGTTCGGTAAGGACGTCATCCATGGGGACATACTCTTTCCGAATGATTGTTTTTTGATTGGTTCGTCCCAACTGGCAGAACACGCAGTCCAGACTACACGTCTTATGCGGCGTCAAATCTACACCCAGGGAACGCCCAAAACGGCGCGAGGGGACGGGACCAAACAGGTATTTTTTGCCTTTCATGGATGAATCCTTTCGGTGCATTAGGTTCATCCGGTTAATGAGTACGTAATGATATGAGGTTACACCTCAGTTGAACATCGAGGGAATGGTGATGAAATCTTTTCTTCGAGTCCGAGTCTCCCGGCGTGGTCATTTAAATCAGTTACGGACGGGTGATACCTCCCCCCTCAGCTCTTCTTCCTGCTTCTCTGAAGTGGGAAGCCAGGGGGTACCCCATTCCGTAACTGTTTGAAATAACGTAGGCCTCCCGAAAGTCACCCCGAAAAAACCTCATCACCATTCTCTTCGTGCGCGGGAATATCTCCTAATAATTCGTACTCATTAACCGGATGAACCGTGCATCAACGAGAAATGCAAGGCTTATACCAAGCCCAAAGGGACGTCTTGTCTCTGATATAAAATAGCCTATTATCAATACGTTAATTGAAAATCAGAAGCGCAGGAATGTGATGGGAACTTCGGATAGGGTAGCGAATATGCAATGATACGATTTTACCAGAATGCAACTATGCGAGTCTCTGATGGGACTGTTTGCGGCTGGAACGATCATTGACTTGTGGAAGCCCGATATTCGCCTGGAAATCATGGCCCAAAGCCATCCCATTCCCGCACTCAATTCGGTTCAAACTGAGTGCGGGGTTTAAGAAATCTCAATGTCTCTAAACGCCGTAAAACCCGAACGAAGATTTTCATCTATCTCATGTTCCTGAAGCTTCCGTTTCCAGCTCTTCAATGCGCTTGTTTATGGCATCGAGTTCATCCTTCATATATTTGGCTTCATCTTTGAGTGTCCTGATCTCGTCTTCGGGTTGCGCGTTATAGGGACTGCCGTAGCCGGTTCCATATGCCGGCCCGTTCCATCCTCCTGCGAGAGGGGAGAATCCGCGCCAACCGAAGCCACGGCCCCTGCCGAATCCGGCACCACGCCCGAAACCATTTCCAAGGCCGTAACCGCGACCAAACCCGCGCCCGTAACGCGCCCCCCATGCCGGAGCTTGGCCATAGGAAGCCCGGGAAGGATTGCAGAAACCTCTCCCCCCTCCCGTCATAGGCCCCATACTGGCTGGTCCTGTTCCGTCAAATCCTGGCATAACAAACACCTCCTTTCTATTAAAATCCGCCGCGCCATCGCCGACGGTGTCTTCCTCTTCCTTCGGGCGGCATCTCAAAATGACCACCCTCGATTCGAAGGATTTTGCCCATAACCAGGGCATCGGCAACAATGGCCCTTGCCTCAATCAAGATCCTTCCAAAGGTCTGACGGGAGACATTCATCATTCGGGCTGCTGCCTCCTGGTCCAGACCTTGATGATCGTTCAGTTTGATCGCCTCAAGCCCCTCGATAGACAAGATGACCTCCTCTGTTCCCCATGGGGGGTACTGTTGGGGACAAAGGCATCAACAATGGGGCGTCCCTGAACAAATCTGGGTTTTCTTGGCCTCAACATTCTCACTTCCAATTATGAGCTTACGCTCATAATATAATCCTTTACATCGTACAGTCAAGTTTTTATTTCGGGCATATGCCCATTTACAGTATCAGAAAAGACCGCCCAGATCTAAATATGAGCAGATTTGGCCTCGCAGCCATAGCTTTTTATTGGGAGCAGTTGCATCGTGGGCTGTTTTCTAGTATTCAGAAACTACAGGCTGATCACCTTCCCATTCTAAAGGAATCCTTTTTATTCGCTCCCATAGGCGGAAGTGTGGATTTAGATGCCGCAATCTGGAGATTGAAATTGAACAAAGACAAAACAGAACGCCTCAATCTCGTCCTGCGTGCGGTTCGAAACGTCAATCAGCTCCTTGTAAAGGAGAAGGATCGGGCGAGACTGATTCAGGGTATCTGTGATAACCTTATCGAGAATCGAGGCTATCATAATGCTTGGATTGTTCTGTTGGATGAGGCCGGAAGACTGGTCTTAACCGCCGAAGCCGGGTTGGGTGATAAATTTCCACTAATAGCCGAGCAGATGAAGCGCGGTGCACTGACTGGGTGCGCTCGGAGTGCTCTGACCCAATCCGGGGTGGTCTTAACGGAAGATCCGGTTTCCAACTGTCGAGACTGTCCTTTGTCGGGAAGCTATACCGGCAGGGGGGGAATGACTGTGCGGTTGGAGTACGAAGGAGATGTCTATGGGATAATGTCTGTGTCTATTCCAAAGGCGTTTATACAAAACAGGGAAGAACATGGCCTGGTGGAGGAGATTGCCGGCGATATCGCTTTCAAACTCCACACAATAGGACTGGAGGAAGAGCGCCGGCAGGTGAGAGAAGCCCTACGCGAGAACGAAAAAGCACTTTCGCGAATCGTTCAGGCGAACCCTATTCCCACCTTTGTCATTAACAACAAGCGTGTCGTCACCCACTGGAACAGTGCCTGTGAGAACCTGACCGGTATTTCTTCCGACAAGATGATCGGGACTCAGAATCAGTGGCTGGCTTTTTATTCTGAAGAAAGGCCGCTTTTGGCTGACTTTATCATAGACAATGCGAAAGACGACGAAATCGCGAAGTATTACGCAGGCAAATATCGAAAAAACGATGTCATAGAGGAAGGATACGAAGCTGAAGATTTCTTTCCTAACTTGGGGGAAAACGGTAAATGGCTTTTCTTTGCCGCAGCGCCACTGAGAGACACTAAGGGAAAAGTCACCGGTGCGATCGAAACGTTTCAGGACGTGAGCGAGCGCAAGTGGACAAGGGATGCTCTGAATAAAAGCGAAAAGCTCTTCCGCGATCTCATTGAATATTCGCTCATTGGCATTTGTATTATCCAGGATGATCAAGTCGTTTATCAAAACCCGGAACAGGCAAGACTCCTTGGGCCTTTACCCCGGCCATCGAAGCTGATAGATTATGAAAGCGTCCATCCGGATGATGTTGAGAAGACAAAAGGGTTTCATCGGGATTTAACTCTGAGAAAAGTCCGATCTCAGGAAATGGAATTCAGGTTTTATCCTGTGGATGAATCCGGCAACAGACTCGATATGAAATGGGTCCATTGCCGGGCCAGCCTCATTGAATATGAGGCCAGAGACGCCATATTGGTCAATATGATGGACGTTACCCGTGCCAAGGAACTGGAAAATGATTTGAGGGTTCAGGACAAGATGTCATCTCTCGGGAGAGTGGCTGCCGGCATTGCCCATGAAATAAGAAATCCGCTCTCAGGCATCAATATCTACCTCAACACCATGGAAAAAATATACGATAGGGGGGATAGACCAGAGCAGTTAAAACAGATCTTCAAGCAACTCCAGTCGGCTTCAAATAAGATTGAATCTGTGATCAGGAGAGTTATGGACTTCTCCAAGCCGAGTGAACCCAGCTTTGTCTCAACAGACATCAACAAGCCTATTGAGGAGGCCCTTAGTCTTTCATCGGTCACTCTGCGCAAGAGAGGGATTAAGCTTGAAAAGGCTTTGGCAGAGGATATGCCGCGGTGCAAGGGGGATCCCCAGTTGATCGAACAGGTGATTCTAAATCTACTCACGAACGCCGCTGAAGCCATGAAGAATATGGGGGGAGAGAAGAGGATAGGGGTGAGTTCCACCATGGAAAATGATTGCATTGCAGTAAGGGTCTTCGATTCCGGCCCGGGAGTCCCTTTTCATGTTAAAGAAAAGGTTTTTGACCCCTTCTACACCACTAAGAACGGCAGCACCGGAATCGGCCTCAGTCTCAGCCACAGAATCATCACAGACCACGGTGGCTCTCTGACTGTGTATCCAAGCGAATGGGGTGGGGCCGAATTCAGGATTGAAATACCCTTGGCAAGAGTAACGGAGTCGAAATGATAGATTATTCCATATATGTCGTTGATGATGAAGAAGCAATAAGGGAGAGCGTCACTATGGCGTTTGAGGCGGATTATCAGGTGAAGGCCTTTACTACAGCCGAAAGCGCCATTGATGCCATGAGAGACGCTCCCCCGGACCTGGTTTTGCTTGACGTCGGGTTGCCGGGCATGGATGGAATCGATGCCTTGGGTAAAATGAAAGCTCTTTGCCCTGATGCCCTGATCATCATGATAACCGCCTATGAAGACGTCAATACGGTTATGTCCGCCATGAGACTCGGCGCGTACGACTACGTGGTAAAACCGCTTCACATGGACGCCCTGGAGGTGATTGTTCAAAATGCCCTCGAATCCATAAGCCTGAAAAAAGAAGTTCGAAATCTCCAGGTACAATATCTTAGAGAGAACCTGCCCTGTATCGTGGGAGAGAGTAGCGCTATCCAGGATGTCATGGAATTTATAGGCATGGTGGCAAAGAGCCCCGATACCCCGATTCTCGTTATTGGGGAGACAGGTACGGGCAAGGAGTTAATGGGCCGTGCCATCCATTACAGGAGCCCCAGTTTCAAGGGCCCGTTCATGACCGTAAATTGTGCAGCCATCCCAAAGGATCTCATTGAAAGTGAGCTTTTCGGATATGAAAAAGGCGCTTTCAGCGGGGCAAGGGCGTCGGGAAAAAAAGGCCTCATAGAAGAGGCAGCCAATGGAACGCTCTTTCTCGATGAAGTAGGCGACCTGAGCCTTGAGGCCCAGGCAAAACTCCTGAGGTTTCTTGAGGAAAGGGAATTCTACAGAGTCGGCGGCACAAAAAAGATGCACATCGAAACCAGGGTTGTCTCTGCGACCAACAAAGACCTGGACGACCTGATAGAAAAAGATCTTTTTAGAAAAGACCTCTATTTTCGTCTGGGTGTTGTAAAAGTGCAGGTCCCGTCGTTAAATGAACGCCGGGATGATATTATCCCCATTGCCAAGCACTACCTGTTGGAGTTTGCCAACAAATTTGGCAAGACCTTCACCGGCATTTCCCCTGAGGCTAAGACCGCTTTGTTGGCGTATAACTGGACGGGCCACGTTCGTGAACTGAAAAACCTTATCGAAAGGGCGGTTTTGACCGGTGATGGACCGGAGCTGACGAGCTACGCCATGGGCCTCGACGCAGGGAATGAGACCAAGACAGGAAAGCAAACCAAGGATGAATTTGCTTTTCCACCGCTTTCGGAAACAGGGATCGATCTTGCCTTCACCCAAGAATCACTGGAAAGATATTACATTGAGCAAGCGCTAAAAATGGCCCGAGGCAATGAAAGCAAGGCTGCGACGCTGCTTCGCATGAACCATCACACCTTCCGTTACCGCAAGAAAAAACTGCTCATAGAATAATCCCAGTCCCTTGGGAACAACCCACGCTTTGCCCGATTCCTCCACAAATCTTTCCCAGCTATCCATATTCTCATGCCCTTTTTTCAACTGGTATGGCGGGAGACTTTATTGATTTCTAATTTTCGCTTAGCGACATTTCGAGATTTTTCTAAATCCTGGAACACAGTTGTGTGGCTCACCGGGGTCGATGAGTCCAACTTGTTGATGTTAAAGTATTTATTAAACTCAATGGCGGATGGCACATTTCATGCTGTTGGAGAATGGTGAAAGAGAAACAGCACGAGTATTTAAGATCTCTGCAATGATATCGAAATTCAGAGGAGATATAGTCGTGGGGAGCCCTAAATTCCTAAGCCGTCTTTTTAAAAACAGTTATCCCTCCTTAGATTGGATTCAAGTAGAAATCAGCTCATACTGTAACGGCAAATGCATCTATTGCCCCCACACCGAATACCAGAAAAATTGGCAAAACAGATACTTGCCAATGAAATTATTCCAAAATCTCGTCCCTGCATTTTCAAAAACCAACCTTGTCCATTTACAGGGATGGGGAGAGCCTTTTACCCACCCCGATTTCTTTGACATGTTACGCGGCGCCAAGAAGGCCGGGTGTATGGTGGGCACGACGACAAACGGAAGCCTCCTTAGCCGCGAAAAGATTGAAGCCCTAGTGAAAGAGGACCTGGATCTTATCGGTTTTTCTCTGGCCGGCATAGACGAAAAAAATGATTTGATACGCAAGGGAACTCATATAAAAAAAGTTCTTGAATGCATTGATGAAATCCACAAGGCCAAGGCGAAGTATTGGACCGATAAGCCGAAGATTCATTTGGCCTACATGCTCATGCGTTCAGGTCTTGACGATCTGGACAAGCTTCCGGATTTCTTGGCAAATGCTGGTGTGACACAAACTGTGATCAGTTCTCTATCCCTTGTGGTCAACCCGGAAATGGAAGCTGAATCGATTATTTCTTTGTCAAAACCAGAATTTCTGGAATTGAAGGATCGTTTATTTCAAGTTAGAGAAGATTCAGCCAAACTGGGGGTGGATGTACAATTTCACATCGTTTCGCCTTTCATGGAAAGTTTTCATTGCATGGAAAACGCAGCATGCGCCGTTGTCGTAGGCTCTGATGGAGGCGTCTCCCCTTGCGTCATGGCCCAAATACCGGTGGAAGGGGAAAATAAACACTATTTCAGAAAGCAAAAACAACCCCTGCGAAAGATGAGTCTTGGAAACATCGCAGACGACTCCTTGAATAAGATCTGGCATCAAAAAGAATACAGACAGTTTTTGAAGACTTACAGAAGAGGAAAAACGCCTGCATTCTGCGTGAATTGTTTAAAGGGATTTTCGGACGATTTTACACAACCAACAAGCCTGGACCAGGTACAGGCCTACCTGCGGGATATATCTTAGGCTCCAATCCTGAGCAAGCCTGGTAATCCGGCAAGTTTCCACAGTGAAACAGTTTGAGCCAGGCCGTTCAAAAGCCCTTTAGTTGCTCAAAGAACTTGATCGAGTTCATTCCCCGGAATCCAAGGGCCTGGGGCCCTTGCAGGACCCAGAATACAGAAAAATGAGTAAAGGAAATATACGAAGATCGACCGAGACCCGGCCCGATAATCTCTTGCCTGAATTTCAATCCGTTGCAGCCTTTTTCGTTTTCCAATATCTTTGATCGATCTCTCCGATCTCGAAAATCTTCTAAACTCGATTTCGAAAATTTTCTAAATCAGGAGGCACCTCAAAACTATTCACATTAGATTATAGGCTTAACTAATTGAAATTATAATTTATTTTTTGCTTGAAATCTGATGGCATACTTCATGCTGTCTGGAATTTGTGAGAGAGAACAGGAAAAGAGAAATCTGTTCGTCGCAGATCTGCTTCAAAGTCAAGGACGAATTTGCTGGAGACGACTTTTGTCCACATATTGAACAGAGAAGCGGAGCGTCTATTTTACGATTCTAGGAGGAATCATCATGTATGAATTTCTTCATCATCAGGTCGGAGACGTCATGACACCAGATCCGATAAGCGTGGATCAACATGTCACAATTGCAGATGTGGAAACTCTAGCTGAAGTGAGTGGATTTTAGGAGCGTGGGCAAGAATCCCCCTACTCAATGGTCAAGCCGTTTTACACTTAGATTTTTCTTTCTAACTATAGCGTACAAGGAGGTTCAACCATGACAACCCGAAAACACAAAAAAATACTACTGGCCGTTGACGGATCTGATCACGCCCTGGGGGCGGTTAGATACGTAAGCAATATCCTATCCCCCCGAAACACGGAGGTGGTCATGTTCCATGTCCATAGCAAAATACCTGAGAGTTACTGGGATTTGGAACGGGGGGCCTCACCAGGCTGGAGAGTCAGCGAAGTCAGGGCCTGGGAAAGGGAATACGAAAAAACCTTAAGAGAATACATGGAGAAGGCAGAAAGAATCTCTCAAAGGGCAGGCTTTCCCGAAGACTCTATAAAAGCCAAAACACCCAAGAGGGAGAAAGGGATTGCTCGAGATATCGTTAGGGAGGCCAAAAGCGGCTACGATTGCGTTGTTGTCGGCAGAAGAGGCATGAGCAAATTAAGGGACCTGGTCCTGGGTAGTATATCAACCAAGCTTATTGAAAGACTTGATTTTGTTCCTCTCATAGTGGTTGGGAAGAAGCCGGATTCGGGGGCACTTCTTTTGGCGCTTGACGGCTCAGAAAACTCCACGCGGGCAGTAGATTTTGTGGGAGCCATGATCGGTGGTGCTAACAGAGAAGTCGGCCTTATACATGTGATCAGGGGGGAGAACGAAAGCCTCATAAAAGAAGAGAAAAAAAGGATCAATGCAGTATTTGATGATGCGCGAGCTCGCTTGATAGAATCAGGATTCAAACCATATCAGATAAAGACAAGAATAATTACAGGTGCACACAGCCGGGCGGGTGCCATATTCCAGGAGGCAAAATTGCAGGGGTACGGGACAATAGTAGTCGGCAGAAAGGGTTTGTCAAAAGTGCGCGAATTCTTTATGGGACGTGTAAGCAACAAAGTGATTCACATCGCCAAGAAACACGCTGTCTGGGTGGTAAACTAAAGCCGGAAACATAAAATGCTATTCAAAAACAAACATATCTCTATCCCGTTCAACGAGTCAAACCTCAAGGGAAGAAATCAAAGGCTCGCCTTTATCCTGGAAATGAGCAACTTCTTATCGATGTCTCGTAATCTCGAAGACCTTCTAGGGGGTGCCCTGACCAAAGTATTGGAACACTTTGATCTCGATGCTGGGAGAATATACCTGATAGATGATGTTGGTCAGCACCTTTCTCTTGTCGCACATCATGGGATCGACTCAAGAGGTTTTGAAAAGCTGAATATCAGTGAAGGTTTCTCAGGG
>CAZCCX010000078.1:6785-9278 GCA_964497115.1 uncultured Desulfobacteraceae bacterium | reverse complement strand
TCCTTAATTCCTCAAATCTATTTGAAGGACAAAGTGAACAGCGGTCATCCGAGTAAGACCGAGACTATTGACATGGCGCTCTCCAACTGGTTTGAGGAATACCATGAATGGCATTTCTCCGGGGACAAGAACAACGCAGAGACCATTTCCATTTGGAGCATGGAGAGAGGCTTTCAGTCTGCTACGACACATGTGATTCGAGAGATCATTCGTCAAGCCTCAAAGGTCCTCACCCTTTACTATAACCCCATATCCAATCATCAGATCTATCCCTGGCACCATGGGGCAGGGGACTTTGTTGTCAAGGTCGATGAAGAGGGTGTCGATGTGCGGCTCATCAGCGTCCGAGGATATGATGCGACGGTTTTCCCACTGAAGGGAAGGATCACAGACCCATTAGAGCCGATCCTCTTTTTCTTCTTGAATATGACCGTAAGGATGCGGATTGACAAATTCGAGGGGATGGGCGATCCCGTATGGGCGGGGGCTTTTATTCTGCCGGCGGTCCTAAGCGGATTCCTCGAGGGGCTTCGACAAAAGGAAGAGGAAGGAAAGACAGACAACCATATCGGCGAAAAGATGCTCCTATATTTAAAAGGGATTTCTCGGAAGGCATTGCATGAACAACTTGTTCGGCAAATCGAAATGTATCGAAGAATTGATCCAGTCGATTTTTCCTGCATGCACAAGCATATTGAGGCGCATGCGGATGAACTATATCATGCCTTTGAGAAAAACCCTGTGGCTGAGATTTAAGCATGTTTCCCTTCCCTTGTACCAGGGATCGTCAATGGAAGCTTCAAAAGCGTATATCTATATGGTATCATTAGCCTTATATTGTTTGTCACAGGAAGAATAGAAACACGAGCCAGGACAAGGAGCGGAAAGATATGACGGTAACGTGTCCTGATTGTGGACATAATGTTCCGGATGGAAAAGAAATCTGCATGTATTGCGGTGCTGCTCAGGGTGAGGAGGTTGTGAATGCCGAGTCTAAGATGGATATAATAGGGGGGGATATCCGCTGGTCGTTCTCTTTGGACAAATCAAGGCGTCCAATTCAGTTATCCCCCGTGATTCAGGCTTTGATCTTCCTCGTGTCAGCCGCTATTGGAGGGTTTCTAGTCTTTCTGATGGGATAGCCCTTTGATTAGAGAAACAGAAGGATTTGAGGGCGTCCCGCTCTCTGTAGATACCCTCAAATTCGCCATTAGCAGGGAAGGATTATGAAAGGACTTGTGTTGGCGAAGGAATACTATAATCATCTGGGAGCGCCAATGCTCCGGGAGAGATTCGCGGAGCTTTTCGATCGTATTGCGGTGGGACTTGTCGGTCCGGGATCGGAATGCTTCGGGTTTGATGACGACATATCCAGAGATCATGATTGGGGCCCCGCTTTTTGTATGTGGTTAACCGCGGATGATTATCAGAAATATGGGAAGGATTTACAGAAAGCTTATGAAGAGTTGCCGAAGGTATTTCAGGGATTCGGGCCCCGTCACCCCAGCTCAGGCGAGGAGTTCAGGGTCGGGGTTTGCCCTACAGAGACCTTCTACGCTACCTATACAGGACTGCATCACCCTCCGGCCACCATCAAGGAATGGCTTCCCATTCCCGAATCTTCTCTGGCTATGTGCACCAATGGTCAGGTTTTTTCAGATAAGTTGGGGCAGTTCAGCCGGAGGCGTCAGACGCTACTGGCGTTTTACCCGGAGGATGTCCGTCTCAAGAAAATTGCCTCGCGCTGCTTTACCATCGCTCAATCCGGCCAATACAACCTGCCCCGGTCTCTTAAGCGAGGAGAACTCTTTGCAGCGAATTGGGCGCTTTCGGAGTTTTGCGCCGAAACGATGTCTCTGATATTCCTTCTCAATAAAAGGTACGCGCCATTCCATAAATGGATGCATCGCGGAGTGAAGGACCTACCCTTGATGGGAGAGTGGACGCATTCAACGATTAACGATTTAATCGCCCCGATTGATATTAACAAAAAGCCGGTTATCGTGGAAGCGGCATGCGCCGTCATCATCCAAGAACTTCGATCCCAGGGCCTCACCGCTTCGCCTAGTGATTTTCTTTTGGATCACGGACATAGCGTGCATAGCCGGATCAGAGATGATGAGCTTCGTCGGAGGTTTACCGTCACCAAATAATTCGTATGAAGGGAGGCAGCGTGACTACCAGAGAGGATATGATCGACAGTATCATCGAAGCGGAGTGGAAGATGTTTCAGGATGTCCCTAATATTGGAGGAAGGGCCGCCTGTCAGGATGATTTAGAAACCTTTAGGATCATGAGGGCCGGTCAATCAGCAAGCTGGTCAGACGCAACGCTGGAGAGCTATCTCGATGACCTCGATGAAGCCAAAAGGTGCGGAAGAAATTTGCTCACTGAGAAATACGCCCGAATGATGCGCTTCACTTCGCCATCGGAGTATGCTCGAATCGAGCACTTGCTGCCGCCTGTTGGTCCTGAGGCGATTGAGCTGATCGA
>CAZCCX010000078.1:0-6775 GCA_964497115.1 uncultured Desulfobacteraceae bacterium | reverse complement strand
TGAGAAATACCCCTACATCATCAAAAGGAGCAGACCGCTTTTCAGCACGGAAGATTCCGTTGGCGTAACTTCTATGGAGACCTATCTCATGGGAGAGCTGTCCACATATTCCTTAAGAACCCTGGAGTTGTATGTGGATCACATTCAGAAGGAGCAGTCGGAAAATATCAACGGATCGGCCGTAACCCTTTTGCATATGATGAAGCAGTATCGGTTTGGCTCACTGGAAGAGGCGAACGAAAAAATAAAATCACGCCTTTGATTGATGGTCAGGATCGTCTGCGCGGAGCCACTCCCCAAACTCCAAGACCCTTTTCTGGTGACAGTAGGGAAAAAGTAGCACGTGATTGCTATCACATGAACAATGCTTGCGGGTTCACGACAAAGTTGCTGTAAGGATCAGAGCGTTTTGGGGTAAAACCCCCACTACCTATTACGCCTTCTTTAAAATCTGCGGTTCCGTCTTCTATTAACACGGCGGGTGACACGGCGTTGGACACGACGGGCAGGGTGGTAACCCCAACGGTAATGCCATCGAGCAATCCGGCGCGGTGCAGTAATCACAGAGGCAGTCAATAATGGCCTCGCCCTTGGATATACCACAATTGCTGTGGTGTTGGGTTTCGCCCACCCTCCCCGAACATAGACCCACTGATTGCCTTTGTATGTCCAGTATCCAGACACGTAAACGTAGCTTGTACGGGGTGGCAACGCCCAATAACCCGGAACCCACATGTAGGTTCGATTGCTTCACCACCAATAACCGGACACCCAGACGTGGTCGGCGCCGGGCTGTTCGGGGCGTTCATCATCGATTGGCTGGGAGGGAGGTGCCTGTGTCGAACTCTGTTCAGGCTCCTCTGGCGGAACTTTTTTCTCTACCGGTTCGGGATCGCCCTCCTGCCACGGAGTAGGCACGTCCAGGTTTTCCGGTTCTGCCGGTACATCTTCTGCTGAGGCGAATAGCGCCAAGTTGCTCGAGGTACCGGCAAGCGAAATACCCGCTACCGCTTTACAAAAATTGCGTCGCGACATCCCTGATCTTTTACCTTCCTTTTCCATTCTCTCTTCCTTTTTCATAGCTTTCTCCCTTTTTATGCTCTAAGACGTCGCCTATATCCTACTCATAAAAAGATTATGTTTGTGACAAAATCGTTTGCTATCCAGAAAACGAGAAAACCCCTCCGAGTGACGGGGGCGATTAGGTCACTTTTTTGGGGGAATCCTGATTTGAGAGGTAGAATAACCTGATTTCTAGGTCAGGGTTTGGTGAATATTCGGCGCAACCATTTGCTCCGCATCGAGGAATCCTCTTATTACATGTTTGGATGGGGATGTGATCCATAGCAGATATCACAGATTGAAAAGTTGTTCTATTCAGTCAGAATTCTGTGCACGTTCTGCACGAACGTCCCTCTCTGCTTCGAAGCATATAGGGGAACCTGAATTTCAATCGAATCTGACGAACATGTCAAATCAAGCACTTATGTCTACCAAAAACCGTTCTTAGATTTTTCTTGGACACCAATGATCAATAACATATTGTGACATCAAATACCTGTTTATTTTGCAGTGTATTACTGTCTTTCAGGAGCCCCTAAATATAAATGGTGCCGCAGGCGGGACTTGAACCCTCAGGAAATGACAACCAGTGACACATAGTGATAAATGAGACAATATCACAGCCTTATAGAAAGCCTGCTTTAACACCAAACGAGAGGCTTTCGCACTTCTAAGGTCGAACTGAACAACCGGGCCTATCAGGCGTCTAAGCTACTGATGCACAATTGCAATGATTCTCAGCCCTAAGCATTGCCTCATTGAAATAATCTGCCGCCCTTCCACCCCCTATAAGCAATTAGCCAGCCTAATTAGCATTTAATCTCAATAAGTTGCGTCTTTCCCTCTTTTTATCAAGGTTTTGGCACAGAAGATGCTGTTAAAAATTATGAGCATTAGCCTTTCCTGCGAAAAGCAAGGTAATTGACGTGGGAAGGAGGAGGCGCAGATTCGCAAGGAAATGGTGTTAGACGTCCCAGCGAAGAGAGACAGAGAATCTGAATAGCCCCCAGCACAATATTTCACATTAGAAGAGGAGGTACTGGTGATGAAAGTGGCAGTGAGTTCCAGTGGTAACGATCTAGATTCTCAAATTGATCCTCGTTTTGGGCGATGCGCCTATTTTTTGGTCATTGTGACGGACGATATGCATTTTGAGTCGTTTGATAATGAAAATATGGCCTTGGGGGGTGGGGCCGGGATTCAATCGGCGCAGTTCGTGGCTTCCACGGGTGCCAAGGCTGTGATCACAGGTAATTGTGGGCCAAATGCTGTGCGCACCCTTTCAGCGGCCGGAATAGAACTCTTTGTCGGCCAAGCAGGCACTGTAAGAGAGGCTGTTGAAAAGTACAAACGCGGTGAATTAAGGCCTTCGAGCGATGCCAATGTGGCTGACCATTACGGCATGGGCGGTGGCGGTGGCATGGGCCGTGGCGGTGGCATGGGTCGGGGTGGCGGCATGGGTCGGGGCAGGAGCATGTCCGGACAGAATGGTCCAAATCAGGCGGAGGCTAAGGTTCTGGGCGAGGACCAGGAATTGAAGGTTTTGAAAGAGCATGCTAAGGACCTGATGAAGCAAATGGAAAAGGTCGAGGAGCGGATCAAAAAGTTTGAGAAAAATGATTAAGCCCATATCACCAATGAATCGAATAGGACGGGGGTTGGTCATCAATGAAGATAGCGATTCCGATCTGGGAAGATAGAATATCCCCTGTTTTGGACGCAGCCTCAAGGCTGTTGATCGTAGAGGTGGTGAATCAAGAAGAGGCATCCCGTTTTGAGACATATTTGGAGGATCAGGAATTAACCCATAGATGTGTTCGTATTCGTAGGCTCGGCATCCATACCCTGATATGCGGTGCTGTATCAAACTGTTTTTCAAAGATGCTAGAGGCCTCCGGCATTGACATTATCCCTGGAATTTCCGGCCACCCGGAGGCTGTCCTGGATGCCTATCTCCGGGGGAACCTCTCTCATTCGAAATTCTTGATGCCGGGTTTTCACGGAGATAGATCTCGCCAATGATGTCGGCATTCGTCATCTAGTTTGCGCGGGAAGAAAAGGACGAGATAAACACGAGGATCGCGTATAAAGACGTAAAGATATCATGCGATATTGAGATATTTGAGGCATAGGAGGTCAAAACAACATGAAAGAGACAAACCAAAGCTGTGGATTGAATAGCAAGAAAGAGCAGCAGGATATGCAGGATGCAGAGATCCGAGACACATTAAATCATATCAAAAACAAGATATTGGTCATGAGCGGCAAAGGGGGCGTGGGCAAAAGCAGTGTGGCCGCCTATCTCTCCGTAAGCCTAGCCAAAAGGGGGTACAAGATGGGGCTGATGGACGTGGACCTTCATGGGCCCAGCATACCGAGAATGCTGGGTCTTAAGGGAAGGCCCCAACCGTCTTTTCATCCGGGGAAGGCGCTTCCGATCAATTATCTGCCTAACATGCAGGTGATATCCATTGAACCCCTCCTGGGAGAAGACAAGGATGTGGCCACCATCTGGAGAGGACCGCTCAAGATTGGCGTTATTAAGCAGTTCATCGCAGATATGGAATGGCCGGAACTCGATTATCTGATCATTGATTCCCCTCCCGGGACCGGTGATGAACCTCTAACCATCGCACAGACCATTCCCGATGCCAAGGCCTTGGTGGTCACGACTCCCCAAGAGATATCACTGGCTGATGTGAGAAAGTCCATCAATTTCTGTCGTGAGGTAAAGATGGATATCTTGGGTGTGGTGGAGAATATGAGTGGCCTTCAGTGTCCGCATTGTGGGAAAGATATTGAACTCTTTAAGACGGGCGGCGGTCAAATTATGGCAAAGCAAAGCGGTTTGAGGCTCCTGGCATCCCTACCATTCGAACCCAACATTGTTAAAGAAGGGGATATAGGAAGTATGGCAAGTCTGGAAGATGACCAACTGTCTTTCACTCGAGAGTTCAACAAGATGGTGGATCAGATCGTGGAACTCACGGCCGAAGAGCAACCCTTTCCTTTGAGAGAGAAAGAGGAAAACCTTGCGGATAAGATCGTTTTTGCAGTCCCTGTATCAGAAGGGAAGCTTTGTGCCCATTTCGGTCATTGCGACCAGTTTACCCTGATTGAGACTGCAGATGGCAAGATCAAGAGTCAATCCGTACACACACCCCCACTCCACGAGCCGGGTGTTTTGCCCAAATGGCTCCATGATTTGGGTGCCGATATCGTCATAGCCGGTGGTATGGGGTCCAGTGCAAAGGATCTTTTTACCAAGAAAGACATCAAGGTTATCACTGGAGCGCCCATGGATCCTCCGGAGGCCTTGGTCAATCAGTACCTCTCAGATATGCTGATCACCGGAGAAAATGCTTGTGATCATTAAAGAGGTGAGAAATATGGCGCAAAGGGGAAAAGGAATGGGTGGAGGTCAAGGAAGAGGACAACAGGGTCCGTCCGACACAGGGGAAAGGGGAACGCCCTGCTTTGAGATCAAATGTCCGAATTGTGGTTCGTATATGACGAGAGAGTAAAGGAGTTTTTTTGTGTCTGAAAAGGGTGATAATTTTGCCAATAACTTACAGGGACAGATTTTTGATGAAATAAAGGAGTCCTATGGAGAGAAGGCTTATCTGCGCTCGCTAGACCCCCTCTATATGGGGTCCCTGAAAGATCCAGACGGACATGCTCGGGTGACGGGGGGCTGTGGGGATACCATCGAAATGTTTTTGAAATTTGATGACAACAGGGTTACGGAGGCCTCCTTTCAAACGGACGGCTGCGGCTCCAGCAAGGCCTGTGGCTCTTTTGCCGTTGAAATGTCCCTGGGGAAAACACCGGATGAACTCTTGGAAATCAGGGGTGAAGATATTTTGAAAAGACTGGGGGGACTCCCCGATGAGGATCAGCACTGCGCCTTTTTGGCTGCAGCCTCACTTTACGAGGCATTGAACGACTATATGATCAAGATAACCAGAGGGAGGAAGACATAGCATGCATAGGTGCGCGAGATGATTATCAGTGTTGCAAGTGGAAAAGGAGGCACCGGAAAGACGACAGTGGCCACAAACCTGGCTTTGTCCGTGAAGTCCCAAGTCCAGCTGTTGGACTGTGATGTGGAAGAGCCCAACGCCCACCTCTTCATCCATCCGGTCTTTGAAAAAAACGAAGCCATCACCACGCCGGTCCCTCAGGTGGATGAAAATAAATGCACGGTTTGCGGAAAGTGTGCCGAGATCTGTGAGTTTAAGGCCATCGTGGTCATTGGTGAGACCGTTCTTCCGTTTCCTGAACTCTGTCATAGTTGCGGGGGCTGCATGGAGGTCTGCCCTGAAAAGGCCATCACGGAAACAGGGCGGGATTTGGGCGTGATTGAAGCGGGTCACAAAAACGGACTGGAGTTTGTCCATGGAAGATTAAGAGTGGGAGAGGCCATGTCCCCTCCCCTGATCAGAGAAGTCAGGGCCTACGCCCATACTGACACCCTGACGATTATCGATGCCCCCCCAGGCACATCTTGCCCGGTCATTGCGGCTATGAAGGACACGGATTTTATTCTGCTGGTGACCGAACCCACGCCGTTCGGGCTTCACGACCTGAAGCTGGCTGTGGGCGCCGTGAAAATCCTTGGCATTCCGTGTGGCCTGGTCATCAACCGCTCCGATATGGGAGACGACCAGGTGATGGCCTATGCCAAGGAAGAAGACCTCCCCGTTCTCATGGAGATCCCCTTTGACCGGGGTATTGCTGAAATCTATTCCATGGGTGAGGTCCTAGTCGAGGTCATGCCTGAATGGAAAGAAAAATTCTTGGAATTGTATGATCGTATTCAGGAGCAGGTCTCGAATAGGCAGGAGCATCCCTCATGAAAGAGTTGGTGATCATCAGCGGTAAGGGGGGGACGGGGAAGACAAGCATGGTCGCCGCTTTTTCGTCTCTGACCAAGAACAAGGTCCTCTGTGACGCAGACGTGGATGCAGCGGATCTTCACCTCATCATGGACCCAAAGGTTCAAGAGCGACATGATTTTGTGGCGGGCCATAGGGCCATTATCAATCATGACAAATGCACCGAATGCGGACTGTGCCGGGATCTGTGTCGTTGGGACGCCATCAGTGCGGATTTTCAGGTGGATTCCATTGAATGTGAGGGATGCGGGGTCTGTGTCTATTTTTGTCCTGAAAAGGCCATTGATTTTCCGGACAACACCTGTGGCGAGTGGTTTATTTCGGATACCCGTTTCGGCCCCCTGGTCCATGCCAGGCTGGGTATCGCAGAGGAGAATTCCGGCAAGCTGGTCACCCTTGTACGGCAGGAGGCGAAAAAGCTGGGTGAAGAAAAGGGGCTTGACCTTATCCTGACCGATGGGCCTCCGGGGATTGGCTGTCCGGTCATTGCCTCCATGGGGGGGGCCGACGCCGTGCTGATTATCACGGAGCCGACTGTTTCAGGAGGGCATGATATGGAGCGTGTCGCAGAACTGGCGGCTCATTTCAAGATTCCGGGCATGATCTGTGTGAACAAGTATGACCTCAATATCCATGAAACCCGGCTTGTTGAGGACAAGGCCAGGGGAAAAGACCTGGAGGTCTTGGGCCGTATCCCTTTTGACCCTATCTTCACAAAGGCCATGGTTCAGGGTCAGACAATTTTTGAGTACAACACCAAATCAGCGGCAGGGAAAGCGGTCAAAGACATCTGGGAGAAGGTTACCGGTGAGCTC
>CAZCCX010000077.1:2963-9292 GCA_964497115.1 uncultured Desulfobacteraceae bacterium | reverse complement strand
GGATGAACTCCGAGCCGGAATCTATAACTTGCCGCATTCCCTGGATTCCCGCTTTTCCACCCTCCATAGCAAAGCTATTGCGGAGGACGGGCGCGGGAATGACAGTGGCGCGTCGGAGATTCGGATGCTTAATAACCACGGTAATCGTAGAGCGCCGCAGGCTGCCAGAGGCAGACAAGGCGCGTTTTATGAAATCACGCCATAGGCGTGATTTCATACAGGTTCAAGGTCTTCAGGTCGATAGTTGTCTGCCAGTTTCTTGACCCAGTCCTTGGTAGAGATATAATAGACCTTGGGTTCTGTTCCCAATCGTTCTAAAAGCCTGAAGGCATCCGGGCTCTTGCTCAATTGTGACACCTTGTGTTCGGGGTTCTTCAGGTCTCCAAAGGTAATGGCCTGGGCCGGGCAGACCTCCGCACAGGCGGTGATGTATTCCCCTTCCTCCAGTTCCCTGCGGCCTTCACCATAGGCCTGGGTCCTTGCCCTCATCAAACGATGGTGACAGAAAGAGCATTTTTCTACCACTCCCCGCATACGGGGTGAGACCTCGGGGGAGAGCCCACGCTCCATGCCCTCGGAAAAGGGTTTGATCAGGCCGTAGCCGTCCCACCAGTTAAAATACCTGGCATGATAGGGACAGGCCGCCTGACAGTACCTGCATCCTATGCAGCGGGTGTAGATCTGACTGACGATCCCCGTCTCCGGATCTATGTCCGTCGCAGTGGCGGGACACACGGAGACACAGGGGGTGTGATTGTCGCAGTGCATGCAGGGTCTTGGGAAATAGCTGATTTCGGTATGGGGGAATCGTTCGCCGTTGGTGATCTTATAAAGCTGCATCCAGGCGATATTTCGTCCCTTATCCGATTCATCGGTCCGGACGGTCACATTGTTTTCAGAGGCACAGGCGACCGCACAGGTCCCACACCCGGTACATTTGTCCAGATCAATTACCATTCCATATTTGTGTTTACCTTCTTCATGCCCCTTTGTCATAATCTACTCCGCCTAAAAGAAATGATGACCGTGTAAGAGTTTCAAGATCTCATTACTATCAAAAGAAAAACAGGTAATCCTCTCAGTTTGCTTGTCGAAGATCCCGTTGACTTTTTCGGGGACCCCTCGAATTCTTGACCCCTTGACCCCTTAAGAATGTTCTCATCATGCTTTCTTGATTCGTACGCGGGTCTCCCACCAGACCGCCTGTCCGCTCAAGGGGTCTTTTCCACTGTCTATGATCCGGTTGGGATTGACCCCTTGACCCCTTTGATAGGTATCATAGGCCGTATGTCCAAACCCCAGAGGCAGGAAGACCACTCCGGGCATAGCCCCCTCAAAGAGGCTGACCCGGACCCTGAGTTCTCCCTTAGGTGATTCAACAATGATTCGGTCCCCTTGCGTCAGCCTGTATTCGGCTGCCGTCTCCGGGTTGATTTCTGCAAAAGACTCATCTTTGCTCAATTGATCGTCAAAGAGGGTCTTCTTCAAATAAGGGGGATTGGGCACCCAGCCGCTGGAGAGGTTGATCAGCTCGTATGGCATCATGCGCAAGGGATAGGTCTTTGTGTCTACACCTGCGTCAGGCGCCTCGTAATGGGGGATGAAGGCCTCATCTCCTTTGGCCGCGATCCCCATCTCCTTCAAAGCCGACTCCGGTGAGCCTCCGGACTCCTCCGCCAACCCCTTCACGGCCAGTTCCATTTCCGAGCTGAAGAATTCAAATTTGCCCGTGGGGGTCTGAAAGGGTATGTGTTGGCCTTTGAGACGTGGGGGGCGATACCAGAACCCTGAAGACTTGATCTTCCTCCACATCTTGTCAAAGGATGTATAATCCTTTTTGATCTCTCCCGACCCCGAAGTCTCCTTCCATATTGGCCGGGATTCGTCATAGCTTGTCAATCCACCCTCTTCGAAGTCAAACAATCCCTGGGTCCTCGCCTTTAAGGACGCCTCAAAGTCCTTCCATGGAAAGGCTGAACTCAACGTCCCTCCCAGGGCCTTGGCCACCTGAATGATGACGTCTCCGGAGTGCCGGGTGTCGTAAAGGGGGTCCACCACCGGCCGTGAAAGGGCATAAAGGGGGTATTGAAGGCCGGGGGGGCAGACCGTGTCATCCATCTTTTCCAGATAAGTATGATCCGGCAGGATCAAATCGGCCATATAGGCGGTCTCATCCCGATACGGCGTAAAGCTCACGATATAAGGGATCTTTTTCAGGGCATTGTTAAAGCCGCCGCCATCAGGGAGGGTGTAGGCCGGATTCCCTGAAAAGACGAGAAGGGTGTCCACTGGAGAGTCCCGGCCCTCGAGAACCACCTCTGTGAAGTGATTGATCAGGGATCGGCTGAAGGGATATCTTCCTGTTCCTGCCTGATCCAGACGGGTCTTTTCCAGACCAATCTGAGCGACGGCGTCCGGCTCCGGCTCCGGCCAGGGACTCAAGGGGAGGGGATCAAGGACCAGGATCCCGCCTGGTCTGTTGATGTTGCCCTTTAGGGCGTTCAAACCTTGAACCGCCATATACTCCAGGAGGCTCCCGTTCAGAGTCCCTTTTCCCTTGCCACACACGGCGACGGGCGCCTCGGCTTGGGCAAACGCTTTCGCAAGGGAGAAAATGCTTCTTGCCTCTACTCCTGTGATCCGCGCCACCTCTCTTGGTGAATATTTTTTCAGCACAAGATCCTTAAACCCTTGGTGATCCTGGGCATCGGCTGATGTCCAGCCTTCAAAACCAAAGGTGTAATTCCGGACGAACTGGGTGTCATAAAGACCCTGTTTGATGATCACGTGGGCCATCCCAAGGGCTAGGGCTGCCTCGGTTCCCGGCCGGGGGGCCACCCATTGATCCGCCTTGGAAGCCGTGTTGGAGGCCCTGGATTCAATCTGCACGATCTTTGTCTTTCCCTTGAGGGGGGCATCTCGCCAGATCCCCCAGGCATGGATCATCCGGCCCGGAGATCCCCAACCTTCTATGAGACCAGCGCCAAAACTTAAGATAAAATCGGCATTTTCCAGGTCATAGGCTACAGGTCCTCCGTTGCCCATCATCGCCCTATTGGCCATTTCGTAGGTTTCTTCCGCCGAGGGGATTCTTACATAATTGGGACTTCCCACGGCCTTGAGCAGCCGCTGGATCAGAAGGGCCATAGAGGAGCCGGCAGGATGTCCGTCCACAGCGGCCAGGGCCTCCGGTCTATTCTCTTGTCTCAAGCCACTCACTCGGTCGGAGAGTTCTTTGAGGGCCTCCTCCCAGGAGACACTCTCAAAAAGGCCGGACCCTCTTGGGCCGATGCGTTTCATGGGGCCGGCGAACCGGTTATTTTCGTTATAGAGGAGCTGAAGGCCTCCCGCGCCCAAAGGACAGATCCCCCCGGGATTGACCGGATAATCAGTCCGGCCCTCGATCTTGACTGCGCGGTTATCCACCTTGCGTACCTCAATGCCGCAACCTCCGGGACACAGGTGGCATACGGATGTCTCATGGGAGAACTCACCCGTAGGGGGGACAGGTACCCAGGGCCAGTTCTGCGTCCAGATGGCGATGTCATCCGTCAGCTTCCAGGGCAAAGGCGTCAGACTGATTCCCGCTGCCCCACCTACCATGAGTTTGACGAAGTTCCTTCGGTTGAATTCAATCCGCTTGAATAGGTCTTTTGTGTTGAATGGCATGGTCTCTTCCTTATTTGTGACAGACAAAGCAGGCATTGTTCTCTGAAACGCCCGATTTGGTGTGACAATCCGCACAGTCATCCATTTTCATGCGGTCCCAGGGGTCTTTCTTAAACCCCGCGATATTTTTTCCCCATATATCGATGCTATACCCGGTGAGGCGATTCTTCTTATACACACGAAGCTCTTCACTTTTTCCATGATTCCCATGACAGGTCCTGCACTCGATCTCTCCCATCGTCACATGGGCGACATGGGAAAAGTAGACGCAGTCGGGTTGTCTGGAATAGACCAGCCATGGGATTTCCTTTTCATTGGCCACATATTCCGCCAAGAATTTCTCTTCTTCCGGACCTTCCCCCATGGGAGATTCCGGATCATCGTGACATTCCATGCACCCTTCCAGCGTTGGCAGCCCGACAAAGGTCCCGTCATCCCGAAAGGGGTGACAGTAGAGGCAGGTCTCAAGCTCTGTATCCCCCTCGATGATGTCAGGGTCTGTGTGCAGGGCGTGGCTGAAATTAATGGGCTGCGGCTGCGCAGAATAGAGTGCCAATGGAAAGAGAATCCAGCCCACGATTAAGGAGGGGACAAGACCGGCCAGAAAATAGGCCAATCCACTCCGCAGGGGATAGGTGATCACCTCCGCGTAGAAGGAGACAAGGAAGTCCCAGAGAAAAAAGAGCCTTCGATTCTTTGAAGACTGCTTAGAGGGCGTTGTTTGATTTGGCATAAGGGTCATCCTCTTGCAGATTTTGAGGTTAACGGGCCTTTATAGAATAGACCTAGCATTTTAAGTGCGTATTTACCTATGGGACCCCCCTTTTTGTCAAGAAAAAACCTATCTATTTACCTGAAAAACCAGGGGGTAAAAGCCCACACCCCCTTGAGCGGTTGGGGCCCATTAAGGGGGGGAGATCCAGTTATATTCTAATAGAACCTTCTCATTTTCTTACGGCGCCTTTTGGCGGCCTTTGCTCTCTTCTTTTTCTTCGCGACACTCGGCTTGTCATAAAACCGCCGCTCTTTGATTTCCGAAAAAAATCCTTCTTTGGTCAATTTCTTTTTGAGATCTCTTAGTGCCTTTTCTATTTGATTATCATGAACCGTTACTTTCATATTCTTATCTCTCTTTATTTATGTGGGAATTTGATCGTATAGGAATTTCGTTTTTGTAGAGCGACGAAGTCGCATTATATGAAATCACGCCTTTGGCGTGATTTCATTACTTGTTTTCATATCCCACGGAAGAAATTCGTTATTTGAATGTCACTGCCCGCGAAGGAAACAAAAAAGGCATTCCAAAACGCCTTGGAGATGCCTTTCCATATCAAACAAATAAGGGGGTTTCGGGCAGATTACACCATATACATACCTCCCCATACCACTTGAAGCAGCATTTCCATAGCCTGGTTATTGTTTGTAGGGCCGAAAGCCCTCACAACATCACCCCCTTCTCTTATCCATCCAGCAGGGTTTCCTTCAACGGGACCGAACTGGACGGGGAATCCTCAACACAGAGTTTTTGTCCTGCAACAGGTGGCTTCGGCAAGACAAAAACGACTAATTTATATACTTTTTTTCGGTTTTGTCAACATAATTTCTCAATGGCTTTTATCCCCTTGTGTCAAAAGATGTCGTTCAACCATGAATCGGAATCTTCGACCGCCTGCGAATCTGTCTAAAATCGAAGAAATAATCCCTTGCAATGACCATTTTTACGGTCTATAATAAGGTCATAATTATGGGCTTAAATTAACAAGGAGGTGACATGATGGAATCCGTATTAGCAGGTTGTTCTGCCAGTATTTCCGAATTGAAAAAGAATCCCACATACTTGATCGATAAGGCGAAAGGAGAGCCGATTGCAATCCTCAATCACAACAAACCGACAGCCTACCTTATCCCGGCAGAGACCTACGAGGTCCTCATGGAAAAATTGGAGGATTATCAATTGGGTATGATTGTAAGAGAACGGCACAATGAGAAGATTCATGCTGTTGAGGTGAATCTCGATGAGTTATAGGCTGAAGTTTTTCCCGACAGCCCTAAAAGAATGGAAGAAACTTGACCATTCTATTCAAACTCAGTTCAAGAAGAAGCTGAAAGAGTGTCTTGAAAATCCTCGTATCCCGGGGAGCCGGTTGTCCGGTTTTGAAAACCACTATAAGATTAAACTTCGGGCAAGCGGCTACAGGTTGGTCTATGAGGTCGTAGAAGAGGAACTCTTCGTCCTGGTCATTGCCGTCGGGAAACGGGAAAGAAGCGTGGTCTACAAGAAAGCGTTAGAAAGAAGACGGAAGTGACGGGAGAGAGGTCCTTTTTCGGACCCATCAAATTTGATGCATTCACAAAAAGTCTGTTTTGCCCTCTTTTTGTCATTCCCGCGCACGCGGGAATGACGGGTTTCTGCCTTTTTATGAGTTCATTCATATTCACGTCTTCCCAGATCCGACTTGATCGTATAGGAATCTTTGTTCTAATAGAGCGCCGACCCGTCCTCCGCAGCCCGCCGGCCATAGCAAGCTATCGCGGAGGACAGGTGGCCTTGCTAAAGAACTATTTAACTCTAATCATACAAGGGTGGAAGACGCGTTTCATGAAATCACGCCTTTGGCGTGATTTCATTTCCGGATCAGTTTGGCAATGGCCTCGATGTG
>CAZCCX010000077.1:0-2953 GCA_964497115.1 uncultured Desulfobacteraceae bacterium | reverse complement strand
CACCAGGGTGGCGACGCACTCCACGTGGTAGGTCTGGGGAAACATATCCACCGGTTGGATCTCAGCGATATGATAATCCTGCCGCATCTCAGCCACATCCCTGGCCATGGTGGCGGGATTGCAGGATACATAGATGATCTTCTCTGTCCCCAGTTCCATGACCTTTGCCAGGATGTCCTTATGCATGCCTGCCCTTGGCGGGTCTATGATCAGGACGTCAGGTTTCATGGGTAGCTCAGGGAGTCTTTCCCTGATATCTCCACAAATGAACTGACAATTTTGCACCCCATTTGACGCACAATTCCTTTGGGCATCGAGAACGGCGCTATTGGAGATTTCCATTCCAATGACGGTTTTTGCCTGTTGTGACAAGAAAATGGGAATCGTCCCTGTGCCGCTGTAGAGATCGAGAACCGTCTCCGTCCCCTTCAGCCCTGCAAACTCCTTCGCCTTTTCGTAGAGCGTCTCAGCGCCGGGGGCATTGGTCTGAAAGAAGGAGTTGGCAGAGATCTGAAAGCTGAAGGGGCCTAATCTATCCTGAATGGTACCGGGCCCGGAGAGGACGATTTCTTCTTCTCCTACGGCAACAGCGGCCTTTCTTGCGGTGATATTGTTGACCACGGTCTTGATGTTTTCAACGTTTTGACACAGGGTCTCGGCCAGGGGCTCCACCACATCCCGCCTTTCCTCTGAGGTGACCAGATTGACCATCCATTCATCAAAGTGCGTGGAATACCGAAGGGTTAGATATCGCCAGAAACCCTCATGGCTTCTCAGGCCGTAGGCCGGGATGCCGCTCTTTTTCGCATATTTTGTGACTTCCTGAAGAATTCGGTTGCCCGTTGGGTGTTGAAGGAGACAGCCCTCCACGTGGATGACCTTGTGAAAAGTGCCCGGCACATGGAGTCCCAGGGCAAAACCCAGGTTATTTTTCTGGTTGTCGCTTTCGTGGGGGAGAAACCAGCGGCGGTCGGAAAAAGAGAATTCCATCTTGTTTCGGTAATGAAAACGGTTCTCGGAGGGAATGACGTCATGAACGAGGACCTCGGGCAAGGCTCCTATGCGGGCCATGGCCTCTTTGACGTGCGATTTCTTATACGCCAGCTGACATTCGTATCTCACATGTTGCCACTGACAACCGCCGCAAAATCCGTGATAAGGGCATGGAGCCTGGATCCGATCCATGGAGGGCTCCAGGATTTCCGTGATTCGGGCTTCGGCATAATCCTTTTTCTTTTTAACCACTTGAGCTGTGACCCTGTCTCCCGGGACCGCACCCTTGACAAATATCACCAGCCCCTCCCGGCGAGCCACACCCTGGCCGCCATAGGCCATGTTTTCTATCTTGAGTTCGACAAAAGAGCCTTTCCGCAATGTCATAACCAGGCATATTAACATGCGGTGATTTTCAATGCCACTGCCTTGTTCCCTTCCTATTTATTTGTTTTTCTTGTGAAACCGCAGACGGACGCAGACAAATCGTTCCGCGACCTGCGGAACGATTAACCGTCATCCTCTTTCCGAAGGCCCTCCCGTCCCTCCGACACAGAGCGGACAGATATAACGGCCTTTCTTTCACTGGAGCGTTAGAAGACGCAGAGAGTTCCTAGTCTACCGATGACAATACAGAGAGTCCTAATTCTTTACTCGCGAAGCGATAGTCGCTTTTGGCCGGGCAGGTCGCCCGGACAAAATGTCTGTGTCTGTCAGCGACAGTCTGCGGTTAAAGCGAATATTCACAGTCATGCCCTTCGGGTAGATCAGAATCCGTTGGTGCTGCTGCGATGTGTTCAGGGAACAAGAAAAAGCATTGTTAATTACAGAATGGGGTCAGCGGAGAGTGAAAGGCGGAGCGAAAACTGTAAACTTTTTTTACAATTGATCACTTATTTTACAGAACCCCCCCCCTAAAAATCCCACTTCAAAGCCCATGTAGAACCACTTCTGCATGGATTATCAGCAACATACCGGCGTTTCTTCCCACATGGCACATCTCTTGCTGAACTATCCCCTGACGCAATTGGTTTTGAGATCCTAATTGGTCTGGAAAATACCGTATAGAAAGCTCCTTACTTAGAGAGCGACGAAGTCGCGTTATATAAAATCGCGTAGCGGTTTTATTCAGGGAGAAATCATGAAAGCTATTGCTCGACCAAAAAAGAATGTATCCGGCTTTACGATGATGGAGGTCATGGTCGTTGTTTGCATGATCGGAATCCTGGCCGCCATCGCCATCCCCGCCTTTTCTTCCTGGGTGCCCGATTACCGATTGAGGAGCGCGGGCAGGGACCTCTACTCCAACCTTCAACGGGCCAAGATGGGGGCCATCAGAAACAACGCGGAGTGGAGGGTCTATTTTGATAACTCAGTCTCTCCGGGACGGTATTTTCTGTTATCCGATGACAACGGAGACGGTTGGGACACCCCGCAGGGTGTGTCTGGGGGCAATGATGTCATTGAAATGACTTTCAATCTCTCAGCCTTCGAGGGTGTGGATTACGGTAATGGGGATGCCGGGAGCCAAATAGCGGGATTTGGAACCGGGGACACCTTTGGTTCGGCGATAGATTTTGAGACAGACGCGGCCAACTTTACCCCAAGGGGAACGGTGGACCTCCGAGGTTATGTCTATCTCACCAATGTAAAGGGGACCTGCTATGCCTTGGGGACGCCGAGCCCTGCCGGTGTCATCGTCTTGAGACGCTGGACCAACGGCGCCTGGCAATGATCCAAAAAACAACAGAGGTGAAAGGATGACAGAAGAGAAAGGATTTACCTTAGTGGAACTCTTGGTGGCCGTGTTCGTTGCGGGCATCGTCATGGGCGGGGTCTATTCGGCCTACTACTCTCAGCAGAAATCCTATGCGGCCCAGGAACAGATGGCGGAAATGCAGCAGAATCTTCGCTCGGCCATGTATTTTATGGCCAAGGAGATCAGGATGGCGGGCTGTAA
>CAZCCX010000076.1:0-9313 GCA_964497115.1 uncultured Desulfobacteraceae bacterium | reverse complement strand
CATTGATGTCTCTTATGTCTTTAGGGTTTTCTTTTGCGACGATGAGGCCTTATCTCTCAGGACCAGATGATAGACGCTCACCTTGGTCCCCTTGAGATATCTCTTGATATAACTCAGGTTGTACTCGCCGGTCTCGGTATCCAAGAGATGAGAGCCTGCCATATGACAGGTACCTTTCTTGATCGCTATAAGCCCTCCCAAGCTCCCCACATTCCCCGATGAAATCCGGACGCCGTGGCCGCGCCGCCTGATCTCATCCCCAAGAATGTCTATGGTAATATCGTGACTGCCGATCACAACCACCGTGTTTAAGACCTCTTCTTCATCTACCAAAAGCTCTGCGTCCACTTCTTCATCCTGCTTGACTCCTTCAGACAGCCCCGGAATGCGAAGGAGCCCCTCTGCCCTTGTCAGGGTCGTAATAGAGCCCGCAGACCTGGGCAGGGGCGTCGCCACGGTCTTCTCTCCCACCCTGCCGATATTGACCCGCAAAAACTCCTCAATACCCAATTTGGATGGAATATCTCTGGAAGGTTGAACCGATATAGCCTTCCTCTTCGGAGGGGGATACCCTTGAAGGCTGCTCAACAGCGGTCGAACAAATTGATCAAATGAGAGGGCGGCTGATACGGGATAGCCTGGGTTTCCAATGACCGGTTTCCCTTCTATCGCCCCCAAAATAGTGGGCTTACCCGGCATCATCGCCACACCGTGCACAAGGACTTCTCCCATCTCTCCGATGATTTTGGCCGTGTAATCCTTGCTGCCCGCAGAGGAGCCCGCATTAACAATGATCAGATCTGCGTCAGAGTCTACAGCCCTCCTGAGGACCTCACGGATACTTTCCTCAAAATCAGAAACGATATCGTAAACCATAGGGATGCCGCGGCATTCTCGCACAAGTCCGGAAAGAATCAGGGAATTATATTCTATGATCTGCCCCTTTTCCCGCTGAACAGTCCCTCCCTTTTCTTTGTAGTGGACCAACTCTGAGCCTGTGGGGATGATCACCACATTGGGCCTTTGCCAGACTTTTAGGGAATAAACCCCTGCGCTAACGAGGGCCCCCATATCGTAGGGACGTATTGGGTGATTTTGTGGCAGGAGTAATTCGGTGGCGACAATATCCTCCCCCACTTTTCTGACATGCTGCCAAGGATAGGCCGGAGATCGAATCTCGATATCCTCTTCATTGAGCTGATGGACCTTCTCCACCATGATGACCGCGTTAAAGCCATCCGGTATGGCATGGCCTGTGTTAATCCACAGGGCATCCCGACCTATTTTCAGGGTCTTGGGATTCCTCTCAGTGGTACCGTAGGTCACCTCCGCAGGAACGACAATCCCGTCCATGGCTGCCGAGTGATAGGAGGGGGCGGACATCCTTGAAAAGACAGGTTCTGCTGTGACACGCGCCAGTGAGTCTTCTACAGAAATCTCTTCTGAACCGGTCCTTTGCTTCGAACTAAATCTGGAGAAAAACAGTCCTTTGGCCTCCTCCAGGGTTTTCATGGCCAAGTAGACATTCCTTTTCAACTGAACTCCCCTTTCTTGGGGTTGAAGATCATCACTTTCACCTTCTCGCCCTGATAGAGGCCCTCTGTGTTCCTCTCTACTCTGAGCAGGCCGTCCGCCTCCACTAGGGTTGAAATCAGACCCGACTTCCCGAAAATAGGCTCCGCAACAAGATCCCCTTCCCTTCTTTCCAATTTTACCCGGATATACTCCTCCCTACCGCTGGCCGATTCGATGTTTCGACTCAACTCTGCCTCGATCTCATCATGGAGACTCTCAGAAAAATGACCTGCCCCTGACAGCCTGCACAAAAACGGCGCCAGAAAGATCTCGGCCACAACCATGGCCGAAGCCGTATGCCCGGGAAGGCCGAATACGGCTTTGGAGCCAATCCTAGCAATGATGGTCGGTTTCCCTGGACTGATGGATATCCCATGGACAAGCAACTCCGCATTTTCGAAAGAATCAAAGACCTTGAGGGTGAGATCCATGACACCCACCGAACTCCCCCCTGATATCCATACGGTGTCTGCCTCTTGAAGACCCTTTTCAACCTTACCCTTGATCTCTTCAAAATCATCTCGACATAATCCGAGATTCACAGGCTCTGCACCAGATTGCTGACAGAAGGCACTCAGCGTGTAGCTGTTGATATCCCTCACTTCTCCCGGCTCGGGCCTTTGGGTAACAGGAATGACTTCGTCGCCCGTTGACACAATGGCAACCCTGGGCCTCTTGTGAACGTTGGCCAGAGACAGGCCTAATCCGGCCATAACGCCTAGATCCTGCGGTCTTAGGGGGCGCCTTCCTTTCTTGAGGACCGGGACCCCTTTCTTGAAATCATCATCAGGAAGGATCACATTCTCCAGAGGGGATATGGCTCGGGCCACTTCAATCGTGTTCTGATCCAGCTCATGGCAGTATTCCACCATCACCACGCCGTCCGCGCCTTGGGGCAGCATACCACCGGTAGGCATTTTGGCCGCTTCTCCCGGTTCCAAGGCGACGACAGGCTTCTCGCCCATACGCACTTCACCACTCACCTCCAGCATGGTCGGCAGGGTTTCAGTGGCCCCGAATATATCCTTGGCCCTTACCGCGTATCCATCCATGGAAGACCTGTAGAAGCCCGGCAAATCTTCCGGCGAGACGATATCCCGGCTCAAAATTCGGCCGAAGGCATTCCCCAATGGAACCGTCTCTTCTCCCAACGGGCCAAAAGTTTCAATGATTTTAAGGACCTCTTCCGAGGTCTTCACTTTGAGAAACAAACCCTTCATACCTCACAAGAAACTTATTATCTCTTCCCTTTAGAGTATTGTGGAATTATGTCATAAGAGACATAACACCGCAACAAAAACAGCATCTGGCCATTGACGATTACTCCAAAAAACCCTCCTTCATCCCGCTCAAGCGGGGCTGCGGAGGGTGGACCAATTGGGAAAAGATCCACATCCTTTTGCTGCATGCAAAACCCGGTGTCTATCCACAGGAACACCTGCAAAGGACACTTTTGAACACATGAATGAAAGAAAAAGACAATAGGCGTATATTTTTGTATACAATTTCCTCAACCTTCAACTTGTCCCATCAGACAATTTCTTGCCTTTTCAAGGTGTTATATGATTTCAAAAAAGCGGAACAAACCTTGCTTTATTTATGCCTACCAATCCGGACAGATCCTCTGTAATTGTAGGAACAAATGATATGATGTCCAATCAAGAGCACATACGGTCTTTAGCAAAAGAGGCAGAGCTTTATCGAACACAGGGCCTTTTAGAGAATTCCAGGAAAGCATATGAGCAACTCCTTCAATTTATTGAACAAAAACAATTCCGTGGTCATGAAGGGCTTGCAGATCAAGTCAGAAACAAGATCCACACTGTTGAAGAAGATCTCGCTGAAATAGACCAAGAAACAGATTCAGAGGAACTCGCCAAAGACACCCAAGAGATGATCAAGGATTTGTTTTCCGTTGCTCGAACCAAGGAAGCAGCCAGGGTTGAGGGAGCGCTCGCCCTAGCTGGATTCGGCCAGCATGATAGGGCCCTGAGCGAATTCGAGGCGCTTCTGAAGGAAGGCGTCTTGCCGGTTGTGGCAGCTAAGAATATCCTTCGATGTCACATGGAACTTTTTTCACCGGACAAGGCCGTTGAACAGTTTACAGAATGGGTCTCATCCAGCGACGTCTTATCAGCACAGGAGTTAAAGCTCATAAGAGCGTTCCTCAAAGAACTTCTGAAAGAGAAGGAAATTGAGGCAGGACTTCCCCAGCTGGGTTTCACCTCCCAAGCCAGCAACACGGCCGAGGAAGAAGAGATTTCATCGGTTAACGTGCAATTGGAAAACGGCCCTCGCAAAGGAGACAACATTGAGTTCAAGGTCACCTGCCAATCGGGCAATACCATCAGCGTCGACATCCCGGCAAGGCAGAGGGAGGTAGCCGATGCCTTCAGGCCTGGGCTCCGATTGCCAGAGTTACAGTGTTACTCACCCATAGCCGTCTTCAAGGCCAGCGGTATTGTGATTAGAAAAACCAGGCTTTCCAACGGGAAGAAACAGGGCAATTATATGTTGGACATCTCTATAGACGATGAGTTACCTAGTGTCGTGTCCCAGAAGTAACTCGAATAAAAAAGTCTCGGCTACAGATTCAAAGGGGGGCATGGGGATGACAACCCTTGGAGATAGAAACAAGAGGGGAATCTGCGCCAGTGGAATTCTGTGACCTGAAATGCCGTTGTGCGGACTGCCGAAGGCTGAAGCCTCGGACGGCTCCGGTAGTTGCCACACCTTTCAGGCCATCTTTTGCGACAAGAAGGGCCATCTCGTCCACAAGAACGCACCCTGCCCTGACAAGGAAAACCGATCTCAGAATCCCGCTTGATTAGTCACATTTTTCCTTTTCCTGCAATAATCCTGATTCCTGAACAACCTCACAGTTCTACCTTTTCCAGGTAATTGCTGATGGCGCCATCATATTGATGTGTGAGTCGGAAGACCTTTTTGGCCAGACGAAATCTTGTCTCAAGGGATGTCATTCCATTCGAATCCGACATCTCGTGCAACACCACTTCGTAATCCGCAGGATCCACAATGACCGCCACATCCCTGAAGTTCTTGGCTGAGGAACGAAGCATGGCAGGGCCTCCGATATCGATTTTTTCAATGGCATCCTCCAAGCTCACCCCTTCTTCAGCGACAGTCTTCTCAAACTGGTAGAGATTGACCACCAGAAGATCGATGTTTTTGATCTCGTGTTCCTTCATCACGCTCACATGTTCCGGATTGTCCCTCAGGCCAAGGAGGCCTCCGTGGACTTTCGGATGAAGGGTCTTCACCCGACCATCCAGCATCTCCGGAAAACCTGTGTACTCAGAGATGTCCTTAACAGGGACCCCCCCCTCCCGCATCACCCTGGCCGTGCCTCCGGTGGATAGTATCTGAACACCAAACTTGGAGAGTGATTTCGCAAAATCAACCACACCGGTTTTGTCCGTCACACTGATAATCGCTCTCTCGATCTTTTTCATCTCTCGCCCTCCCAAATCGATTCCATGAGTCTTGAACTATGAATAATCTATAATCCATGTGACATTGATTATCAAGCTGTAAGGACCGGGAGCCTGATTCCACAACCTCGGAGATCAAAAACTTTGACAGAAAGACATCTATTTTGTACATATCACTCTAAAATGAATCCTTTATACGCCACATATACGATCCTTGCCTCGGGAATTTTCATATCAGCCTTTCCCTTTTTCTGGTTATATGCAGGCCTGACTGGACGTTATAGAAAGGGACTAAAAGAGCGTTTGGGGCTTCTTCCCCAAGAACTGGCGCAACATCTGGCCGGAACACCCCGTATCTGGATTCACGCCGTATCCCTGGGAGAGGTGAAAGTGGCCGCTCCCATCGTAGAATCCCTCACAAAACTCTTACCAAAGTCTTCTATCATCGTCTCGTCGACAACAGATCACGGCATTGACCTTGCCAGAAAGACCTTCGGAAAAGAGGTCCTCGTCGTATACGCCCCAATCGATACAATCTTCTCCGTAAGGAAGGCCCTTTCCAGTCTTCGGCCGGATCTCTTGCTCTTTCTGGAAACAGAGATCTGGCCTGCCTGGATCACCGAAGCACGGCGGATGGGAATTAAGACAGCCTTTGTCAATGGCCGAATCTCGGTAAGATCCATCGGAAGATACCTCAAGTTTAGACCATTCTTTCGAGATCTCTTAAAAAACGTCAATATCTTCAGCATGATCTCGCAAGAAGACGCTGATCGCATTCAAGCCCTGGGCGCAGAACCGCACAAAATCGAGGTGAACGGAAATGCCAAATACGACCTCCTGGCCACCCAGACAGACCCCGCAATGGAGAGGGAAATGCGTCGCATTTTGAATCTTGAGCCAGCCCATCCGGTCTTTATCGCAGGCAGCACCCGCGGTGGAGAGGAGGACATGGTGTTGGATGCCTATGAAAGGATTCTTAAAGAATCCCCGGACATGATCCTGGTCATCGCGCCCAGACACATTGAACGAACAGCTGAGATCGAATCACTGATCAAAAGTCGAGGACTGGGGTATCACCTCCGGAGTGAGCTGGACGGGAACGCACCAAAGCGTACAGAACCGGTGGTCATCATGAACACCTTTGGAGAGCTCTTTAAGGTCTACAGCGTGGGAACCATCGTATTCTGTGGCGCAAGTCTTGTCCCGCTCGGAGGCCAGAATCCCTTGGAGGCAGCAATCTGGGGAAAAGTCGTGTTTTACGGGCCTTCCATGGAAGATTTTCTGGACGCCAAGGCATTGTTGGAGGAAATGGGGGCTGGGATCACCGTATCGAGTCCTGATATGCTGGCAGAAAAAGCGCTATGGCTTCTAAGCCATCCTGATGCCTTGAAAACCTTTGGCCGGAAAGCAAAGGAGGCTGTAATGAAGAATCAAAACGCCTCGGAAAGACACGCCAATGTCATAGCAGGGTTGGTTTGAGACGGCTAGATCCTAGATTCTGGTTCCTGGATGCTCGATGCTAGATGAAATGATGGAGGACCAAGATGCGCTGAAAGAAGTCGGAGACCTGGGCACTGTTTCTCTTTTCCGCGGAAACCCGGAGTCCAGTATCTAATGTCTCGTATCATAATTACTGAGACTGATACTTATGGCTTTTGATAGATTTCTTGATTACTTTGATGTGAAATGTGGCACGGACTATTCCCTCAAGACGATATCTATAGGGTCCAGTGGCGGTGATCTGCCCTTTGAGGGTTTAAGGGGCCGATTCTTTCAAGCCAACAAATCATTCTGCCATAAGTTCATAAGCGTAAACCCTCAAAGGTCAGATCACAGGAAGTTCAGTGGAATTTCTTCTGAGATATCGTCTTTCGGGAACAGTCCATGCCGCATTTCTTACTTGATCCGCGAATATATGATACAAACCACTAGTATCCAGTTCGTAGGGAGAACGGAATGGTCATTGATCGAGAAATCCTTGAAAACACTTATAAAGCCCTTTCCACGAAAACCAAATCAAGACTAAAAAGGGCCGTTGATTCGATTGTCAAGGCGAAGGGAGAAGGAGGGAAGGTGGTGGCCGTGGTGGGGAGCGGCCCGAATCTGCACGAGGGCGTCACCACCCTCATCGCAGAGCTGATCCACAAGGGGATTATCGACGGGGTCTTGACCAGTTCCGCAGTGATCAGTCATGAGATGGCCGGCACCCTGGAAAAGGTGAAGCGAATTGACGGCGAAACCCTCGGTTTTAATAGGGACAAGTTGCCCTCTGATGGGTTTCTTGAGGTCAGCATGATTCCTCCCTCAAGGCTAGAAGCCATTCGGCGCGAAATCCCCATCGACGCGTCCCTGTACCGCAGGATGCGCAGGGCCAAGGGAAGCATAATCATCAAAGTAGCAGGAAACGTCGCCTATCCTACAGGGCTTCGCACGGAAAGGCTGGCCCAGGAGATCCTCTCCCTGGCAAAACGGCATAAGTGCCCTTTTGAGCAAATGGCCGGTTACGGGGCTGACCCCATGACCATGATCGGTGCCGGGGCAAGACACAACATCACTGTACTGGTCACGGTTCCCCAACTGGTGGGAGGAGGAAAGGTCGGCCTGGCCATTGGGGACTCCCTATCTATAACCGAACGCTGCCACCGTATTGCCGAGCTTCTTGATAGCGCAACGGTGATCATCGAATCCGGCCTTGCCCTGTCTCAGGAGATCCATGACGGACCCTTAGAGCGATTCACCGGACATGGGATATGGACGGATTGGGAAGGAGGCTGGACCTATTCCCTTGCGGAGAAAAAGGTCGTCCGTATTGATTTGGACCCCAATCTTGAGAAGGCCTGGATGCAGGAAAAAAGATCAAAGATGGTCACCGATGCGGTCCACAAGGGTCTTCCAAAGACCAAGGTCATGCGAATCCCCTTCCGGATGGAAATGTCAGGATTTGCAAGGATCCCCGGCAGCCTCCCCATCATAGGCGATATTGGTGAGATATGGCCCCTGCTGGCTGCCAGGATCTCAAATGAACTCCAGATAGAACTCGATTTTATGAGCTACAAGCAGTCCTCTTCGGCAGGGGAGAAGGTCCGTGAATGGATCGTCAAAAACGTGCACCCGGTCGACAGAGACAAGGTCTTCGCGGCGGGGAAGGCGCCTCCTTCCGATTAAGAGACCTCGGAAGCCCCTCAAGAGAAGCCAGGTCATCCACGGCACACCAACAGAAAAAGAAAAACCCGCTTCGTAACCTCACTACTTCAGAGCAGCCTCAAATTTTGTAGCGACCTTCTTAAGGTTGTCGGCCCAGTCCGACGCAAGAGGGTTGGCGAACACGACTTCTCCTTCAATAGCCTTGGCAATGGTTTCAGCACTTTTCGTGGAAAACTCCGGCTGAACAAATATGACTTTGATGCCCTCTTCTCTGGCATGATGGATAAGTTCTCTCAGATCGACCGGCCCGGGTTCCTTGCCTTCCATCTCCACGGCAACCTGTTCCAGGCCGTAGGCCTGGGCAAAGTAGCCCCAGGCAGGGTGGAACACCATAAACGCCATCCCCCCTCCTTTTCCGGCAAAGATCCCCTTGATCTCGGTGTCCAGGGCATTGATTTCCGCGATGAAACTCTTGTAGTTCCTCTCATACGAAGCGCCACGGGCCGGGGCAATCCTCAAGAAACCATTCAGAATGTTCCGGGCTTGAACCTCGACAAGCCGAGGAGAAAGCCAGATATGGGGATCCTTGACTCCGTGATGTTCCTCTGCCCGTTCCCGTCCTTCCTTCTCTTGGGCCGAATGACCTTCCTCCCCATGAAGATGGTCTTCCATAATTCTTTTTTCTATGCCTTCTTCAGTGTGTATAACAGTCATTCCAGGGTTAGCCGCAGAGATCCTATTCAGCCATACGGTTTCAAATGGGACACCGATGGCAAAATAGGCTTTTGCCTTGGAGAGGGCGACCATCTGACGGGGCTTAGGCTCATAGGTAGCCGGGTTCGCCCCGGGTTGAACCATGATGGAGACCTTGACCGATTCACCTACGATCTTTTCCACAAAGTACTTCTGAGGCACAATGCTGACGAATACCTCAATAGGCTCCGCTCCATGGGCCGTTGTCCAGACCATGGACAGAAGAAACAAAGGCAAGCCGATCGTCAACCGAAAACATTGCACAGATTTCATTGTTGTACTACTCCCGTAATCTTTTGGCTCTTCCCCTTAATGAGTACCCCAACCATAGGATCTTTTCAAATCTGGGAAGGGTCATGGTGTCTTTTCGGAGTGACTGTCGGGAGGCC